>CAMZKF010000208.1 GCA_947311095.1 uncultured Flavobacteriales bacterium | reverse complement strand
TTGCATGTGGAGAAGGAGGGATGGTTACAACAAATTCAAAGACTCTATATAATAAATTGAATAGTCTTAGGTCGCATGGAATTACAAAAGACAATATGTCTAAAAATGACGGGGGTTGGTTTTACGAAATGCAAGAACTCGGTTTCAATTATCGATTAACCGATATTCAATCTGCTTTAGGTCTTTCACGATTAAAGAAAAATAAAAAAGGAGTAGAAAAACGAAATTTAATTGCAGCTAAATATAAAAAAGCATTTAAGGATAAAATTAAATTTCAATATTTACCCAATGGAACTCTCAATGCACATCATTTATTTGTGATAGAAGTTGAAAATAGAAAAGAATTATATGATACTTTAAGAACAAAAGGAATTTATGCACAAATACATTATATTCCTGTTCATCAATTACCTTATTATAAAGAAATAGGTTACAATGGAGCTAATTTGGAGAACGCTAATCGTTATTATGAACAATGTATTAGTTTACCAATGTATCCAACATTAACAGATGATGAACAGCGTTTTGTAATTGAATCTGTTTTAGAATTTATAAAGTAGAAAATTAATTAGAGGTATGAAGAATATTTGCATTATTCCAGCAAGAGGAGGTAGTAAAAGAATACCACGAAAAAACATTAAGCCGTTTTTAGGTAAACCCATTATAGCCTATTCTATCGAAGCAGCTTTGAAATCCGAATTGTTTGATGAGGTTATGGTATCTACTGATGATAAAGAAATTGCTGAAATTGCAATAAAATATGGAGCAAAAGTTCCATTTTTGAGAAGTGCTAAAAATTCAGATGATTTTGCTACAACTATAGATGTTGTTTTGGAAGTAATTTCAACATATGAAAAAGATAATGAGACATATTCTAATTTTTGTTGTCTATATCCTACCGCTCCTTTCGTTTCTTATCAAAAATTAATAGAAGCTTACGGTACATTAGAAAAGAATAATTTAGATTCTGTTTTTCCAATTATTCAATATGGGTTTCCAATTCAAAGGGCTTTAAGAATTAAAGATAGTTTAGTTAAAATGGTTGCTCCAGAACATATTCATACTCGTTCTCAAGATTTAGAGCCTAGCTACCACGATGCAGGGCAATTTTATTGGGGGGATATAGAAACCATAAAATTGAAAAATAAACTATGGACAGATAATTCAGGTTTTTTAATTGTAAGTGAATTAGAAGCGCAAGATATCGACAATGAAGTTGACTGGAAATTAGCTGAAATAAAATACAAATTAGCGAATGACAAAAGCTAAAATTATATTACGAGCCGATGGTAATAGTAAGACAGGATTAGGTCATTTGTATCGAATTGTTTCTGTAATGGAAATGTTGAAAAATGATTTTTCTATTACGCTTGTAACTCGGAGAAGTTCAAATGTTTCGATGATTTCCAAAGAATATAGCCTAAAGCTAATACCAGAATTAGATTTAGATAAAGAAGTTGTTTGGTTGAAAGAACAGTTTGATTCAGAAAATTCAATTTTTATATTAGACGGTTATGATTTTAATTCTAATTATCAAAAAGAAATAGCTCGAATTTCAAAAAAACTAATTTACATAGATGATTTTGCAAAAGACTATAAAGAAGCTGATATTATAATAAATCATTCTCCATCTGTAAAAGCTTCGGATTATAAAAGTAAGAAAAAGGGGCAATTAGCTTTAGGAACAAATTTTTCATTATTAAGACCTTTGTTTTTAAAAAAAGCAAAAGAAGAAATTAAGCTCGTTTCAAATAAAAAAGTATTGGTTTGCTTTGGAGGAGCCGACTTTGAAGATTTAACAAATAGAACGGTTAAATTGTTATTGAAAATAAAAGATGTAGAGGAAATAAATGTAATATTAGGAAGTTCTTTTGCTAATTCTTTTGACTTGAAAAATGAGAAAATAAACACTTATAAATCATTGTCGGAAAAAGAAATGCTTGAAAAGATGGAAGAGAATGATAGAATAATTGTACCTTCTAGTACCATATTATATGAAGCTATTTGTTGTAAGAAATATATTTTATCTGGATATTATATCGACAATCAGACTTCAATATATAATGGGTTTAAGAATAGTGAAACAATGATAGGTGTCGGAAATTTTTTAAACATTACTGATAATTCTTACCTTGAACAATTAAAACGTTTATTAGATTTAGAGGGAAAAGAAATGTTAATCAATCAAAAAAATAGGATTGATGGAAAATCGGATAAAAGAATTATCAATTTAATAAAAGAAATAGCATGAAAGTTCAAATACTGGTAGATAATCCTAATTCATGGATTGTTGAATATGCAGAAGAGTTGAATAAAAAAATCAACGAGAATCTAGGCAAATCTACGTTGATATTTAGGCATGAAGAAGTTATTTCGGGTGACGTATTGTGTTTGTTGTCTTGTGAAAAGATATTTAAAGACCTAGAATTAAATAAATATAACCTAGTCGTTCATGAAAGTAATTTACCGCAAGGAAAAGGTTGGTCTCCATTGACTTGGCAAATATTAGAAGGGAAAAACAATATTCCTATTACATTATTTGAGGCCGAAAAAAACGTTGATTCTGGAGTTATATATGCTCAAAATACAATACAATTAAAAGGTCATGAATTATTGCCAGAAATAAAACACAGGCAAGGATTGGAAACGATAAATCTTATTTTAGATTTCTTAAAAAAATATCCCAATATAAAAGGAGAACCTCAAAAAGGGGAGTCAACATTTTATCCTAAAAGAACAAGTGTAGATAGTAAATTAGATGCGAATAAAACCATAGCAGAACAATTTAACTTGTTGAGAGTGTGTGACAACGAAAGGTATCCAGCTTATTTTGAAAAAGATGGAGTAGAATATTTGATTAAAATAGAACGAAGATGAAAAAATATTTAATCTTATCAGAGAAAAAATGGAATATTGAATTAGTTGAAAAACTAAAACAGTTTTTTCCTGATTCCGAATGGTTTTATATCGACAACAAAAAAGAATTTAATTTAGAACAGCTAAAGAAGTTAGACGTCAGTAAAATTTTTATACCGCATTGGTCGTATATTATTCCCAAAGAAATATATACCAATTTTGAATGCATTGTTTCTCATATGACAGATTTACCTTACGGTAGAGGAGGAAGTCCGTTGCAAAACTTAATTGTAAGAGGTCATAAAAAAACGAAGTTGTCGGCATTAAAAGTAGTTGAAGATTTAGATGCGGGACCTATTTATATAAAAAAAGAACTAAGTTTGTCTGGAACAGCAGAGCAGATTTATTACAAAGTAAATCATTTAGTGTTTGAATTAGTTTGTCAGATTATAACCGAAAATTTAGCCCCAAAAGAGCAAACAGGAACACCTACACTATTTAAAAGAAGAACGCCTGATATGAGTAACTTGTCAAAAATAGAAACATTAGACTGTTTTTATGATATGATAAGAATGTTAGATGCTGAGGGTTATCCTCATGCTTTTTTAGAAACAGAATATTTTAAAATAGAATTTAGAAACGCAGTACATAAAGGAAAAGAAATAGAAGCAAATGTTAGAATCATTAAGAAATAAAAAAATATTATTTGTAGTAGCTCATCCAGATGATGAGCTTCTAGGAGTAGGGGGGACGATAAATCGATTGGTCAATGAGTATAATTCAATTGTTAAAGTAGTTATTTTGGGAGAGGGAATAACCTCCAGAAGTGAACAACGTGATTTAAAGCTTTGGGAAGAACAATTGAAAACGCATAGAGCCAATATAGAGTCGGCTCAAAAAGAAATAGGATATCAAGAACTTTCTATACATAATTTTCCTGATAATAGATTTGATACCGTAGCTTTATTGGATATTATAAAAGTGGTCGAAAAAGAAAAAGAAGAATTTAATCCTTCTATTATTTTTACACATCATGGAGGGGATGTAAATATTGACCACCAAAGAACTTTTGAAGCGGTAATAACATCTTGTCGTCCTATGAAAGAAGAAATGGTGAAAACAATTATTACTTTTGAAACACCATCAGGAACAGAATGGAGAGCATCTTCTGATCCTAAGCATTTTGTGCCTAATTTTTTTGTAAGTATCAATAAAGAAAATTTAGCTACAAAAATAAAGGGAATGGAAAGTTATGAATTTGAAAAAAGAGCCTATCCTCACCCTAGGTCTCCAGAAGCATTAGAAATCTTAGCTAAGCAAAGAGGGGTAATGGTTGGTTGTGAATACGCAGAAGCTTTTAATATTATTAGAACAATAGGAGTATGAAAAATAAAGAATTTAATTTTGAGAAAGGAGGAACTTTTATAATAGCAGAGTTATCGGCTAACCATAATGGAGATTTAGAAGTCGCTATAGAAACCATTAGAGCAGCAAAAAGAGCTGGGGCTGATGCAATAAAATTGCAAACCTATACAGCAGATACGTTAACAATCGATGTGAAGAATAAGCATTTTTTAATTGATCATGGAACAGCTTGGGACAATATGTACTTATATGATTTGTATAAAACAGCAACAACTCCTTGTGAATGGCACAAGAAATTATTTGATGTCGCAGCAGAGGAAGGTTTAATCTGCTTTTCGACACCATTCGATATTACGTCAGTTGATTTTTTAGAGCAATTTAATCCTCCATACTATAAAATAGCTTCTTTTGAAATACAAGATATTCCATTGATAGAATATGCAGCATCAAAGGGAAGACCAATGATTATGTCAACGGGAATAGCAACAAAAGAAGACGTAGCGTTAGCGGTAGAAACTTGTAGAAAGGCTGGGAATGATGATATAACATTATTAAAATGTACTTCGGCTTATCCAGTAGAACCACAAGACGCAAACCTTTTAACAATACCTGCATTAAAGAAAGAATTTGGTGTTAGAGTTGGGTTTTCCGACCATACTTTAGGAATAGAAGCTCCAGTTGTTGCAGTTACATTAGGAGCGACAGTTCTTGAAAAGCACTTTATATTAAATAAAGAAATAGGAGGTCCAGATGCTCATTTTTCATTAGATGAAAAAGAGTTTACAGAAATGGTTAAAGCTGTGAGAAAAACAGAAAAGCTATTAGGAAAAGTAAGTTTTGCCGTAGATGAAAAAATAAAAGCTAGTCGAAAATTTTCTAAATCCTTATTTATTGTAGAAAACGTAAAAAAAGGAGAGAAAATCACGAATAAAAATATTCGCTCAATTAGACCAGGAAACGGATTGCATCCTAAATACTTAAAAGATATAATGGGTAAGACATTTAGTGAAGATTTAGAAAAAGGAACACCTTTAGAAAAGACAATGTTTAATTAATTACCTGATAAAAAAATAAAAAAACAAGCTCTATTTCATTTTAAAATACTACTTTGTATATTCGTTTTTAAGTTTTTGATTTTAAAAAACGAAAAAAAGGACTTTATTCAATTTTAAATCAGAATAAAAACATGGCAGGGAAGAAAAAGTTTGGAGCATTTGCAGGGGTATTTACGCCTTCAATATTAACAATATTGGGTGTAATAATGTACATGCGTTTAGGTTGGGTAGTTGGTAACGCTGGATTAATCGGGGCTATCGCTATTATCTTAATAGCTCATATAATAGCCGTAACAACAGGGCTAAGTGTTTCGTCGGTTGCTACGGATAAAAAAATAGGAGCAGGAGGGATTTATTACGTTCTTTCTCGAAGTATGGGCGTTCCAATTGGAGGAGCAATAGGAATAGCGTTGTATGTTGGAACGGCTTTTTCAATAGCATTATATTTAATTGGTTTTGCCGAAAGTTTTAATGAGTTTTTTGGTTTAGGAGCAACAATAAACGATTTTAGAATAACGGGAACAATAGCTTTAGTAGTGCTATCTGTACTAGCATTAATCAGTACTTCGGCAGCGTTAAAAGCACAGTTTTTTATATTGGCATCTATTATTATCTCTTTAATTTCTGTTTTCTTAGGTTCAATGGATTTTGCTCCCGAAAACATTAGTTTAGTTGCTCCCGAACATGCAATGCCAATGTCGGTTGTGTTTGCTATTTTCTTTCCTGCTGTTACAGGTTTTACCGCAGGAATAGCAATGAGTGGAGACTTAAAAGATCCTAAAAAATCAATACCAGTTGGAACATTATTAGCGATAGGAACAGGTTTGGTAGTTTATATTAGTCTTGCTGTTTTTTTAGCTTACGCCGTAAATTCCAATGAATTACAAAATAATAATAATATTTTAAGAGAAATAGCCTTTTGGCCAATGGCAGTAGTTGCTGGTATTTGGGGGGCAACATTGTCTTCTGCTTTGGGTGGTATTTTAGGAGGTCCAAGAATCCTTCAAGCAATGTCTTTAGATGGGGTAACACCCAAAATTTTTGGAAAGGGAAAAGGGAAGGATCAAGAACCTGTTAATGCATTATTGTTGGTGTTTCTTATAGCCGAAGCAGGTATTTTGATAGGAGAATTAGATGTTATAGCTGGAATTGTTTCCATGTTTTTTTTGGCGACTTATGCATTTATTAATATCTCATTCTTTTTAGAGAAATGGGCAAACCCAGATTTTCAACCAACGTTTAAAATTTCTAAATGGATTGGTTTAATTGGATTCTTAGCTTGTGTTGGAATTATGATGTTTACCGATTGGGTTAACATGATGGCAGCACTAGGTGTAATAAGTGGCTTATATTTTTATTTAACCAAGAAACAAGTCTCCATTGGATCAAATGATGTATGGAAAAGTGTTTGGGGAAATGTGGTGAATACAGGGCTCAGAAAATTGGAAGAAACAAAAGAATCAAGTACAAGTTGGAGTCCTAATGTGTTGTTGTTTACTAGTGAAAATAGCGAAGCTCGATTGCATTTACTGGAGTTTAGTAAGACAATAGCAGGAAGAAGTGGAATTGTAACCGATTTTAATTTATTAACCAATAAAGAGAATACACAATCGAAGCAGAATCAAAACTACAAAGATGAATTGTTAGACAAGTACGGTGTGTTTGGTAAAAAAATAGAAGTTGATAATTATTATACAGGAATAGAGAATATAGCGTCAACCTATGGTTTTAGTGGGGTAGAGCCAAATACGGTTATGCTGAATTGGACAAAGAATGTTGAAAATATAGACCAATCGGCACGCATGATTAAGAAATTAATCCATTTAGATTATAATTTGTTGTATTTGGATTATGATAAAAAAAGAAAGTTTGGAAATAAAAAAACCATAGATATTTGGTGGCGAGAAACCGACGGATATAATGCCGAATTTATGTTGAATATCGCAAGATATATTTTGCAATCCCCTACTTGGACGAATGTTAAAATTAGAGTCTTATTTGTGAATCACAACAATGCTGACAATACAATTGTAAAAGTTAAGATAACTAAATTACTCGAAAAATTAAGGGTCAACGCTTCAATTAAAATAATAAATAATGGAGTTGAACAAAAATCTTTTTATGAAATTATAGAGCTACAATCGGCTAAAATAGATTTAATTCTTTTGGGAGTTCCAAACTTTGACGCTCAAAAACAAACCGATTATGTGTTGAATACTAGTCAGTTATTTGAAACCGTAGGAACTACATTGTTGGTTAGAGCTTCAAAAAACTTCAATCAATTAGATTTAGTTTTTAATGAAAATAAACAAGCGTTAGAAAAAACAATAACGAAAGAAGAAGCTTTAAAAGAAACGGGGATAAAAGAAATAGATGCTATTATAATAGAATGGGACAAGGTTTTGAAAGATAGCAACAAAATACTATCTAGTACAGCTTTAAATGCTATTTCGGAAACTTATGAAAAGTTTATTAAAAATATAAATATAGAATTTGAAACCACTGTTAACGGACTAAATGAGAATCATATGATTAGTAAAATAGTCAGTGATTTACAATTGTTTTTAAGCAAAGTTACCGAGTTGTCTTATCCCTCAATCAATACCAAAGGGCTGGAGTCGGAGGAATTGCTGAAAAATGCATTGAAAGATATTAATGCCGAAAGAGTAAAGTACTTGGGTAATCTTCCTTCTAAAATAACTTATAAACTTAATGGGAAACGACAACGATTAAAAATATATAAAATATTAAAAGTACAATACGATACGATAATATTACCTAATTATAAACAAGCGTTGTACAATGTAGGGGTAGAAACTTTTATGATTGTTAACGATATAAGTGAAAAGTTAAATAAAGAACTTCTTGTTTTTGTAGAGAAATTAAGTAAAGGAGAAGAAGATAAAAAAATAATTTTTAAAGCTTTTAAACTAAAAGTAAATCAGCTATTTAAATATTATTTAAAACGGTGCGACGAAATAGAAAACAAAGAAATTAGTTCTTTAAATACAAAGGAAAGAGCAACCTGTAATGCCATTTTAATTAATTTTGAGAACAAAAGTTTTTTAGAAAAAATAGAACATAAAAAAGTCAAACGTAAATTAGTTGAAACCTTGGAAAAAGAAATTCTTCATTTTTCTGAAAATTGGTTTAGGAATCAAGTTTTGGCTCACAATCAGTATGTTTCTAATTTAAGTTTAGGAAAAACTAAATTGGCTACTTTTGGAGTAAATGAACTTATTAAAAAGAAAATAAACAGGTTAGCATTTAAAACACAAAAAACAGATATACAGTCTTTTGAAGATGTTTTAAGCTATGTTATTGATAATTTTGAAATAGAAGATTTTCGGGAGTATAAAAATAAAACGTTAGATAAATTAGCAGAAGAAGTATCTGTAATAGATTTAAACAATGAGCTCAAGTCAGAAAAAGATAGCGTGTTTTCATTATCAAATACTCCTGAATTTGTAAAGTTAATGACATCTGATTCTTTTAATGATTTACTTATTTGTCAAAACGAAGAGGTAAAAGATGCTGAAATAAACCTGTCTAATATTGAGCGTTTTATTTTGAAATCGACCTATTTAGATCCTTTGCAACATTCAATTGATGCGTTAGAAAATACAGCGAAAGAAATAGCAGAAGAATTGTATAATTATTCTAACTTAATAAAATATATAATAAGCGAACCTTATACCGAAGAAAATAAAGAGGAGTTTAGAAAGAGCTTGTTAAATGTTCGTTTAAAATTAAAAGATTGTTCTACAAAATTGAATAAAGGAGAAGCCGTTTTTAGTTATAGCTTAAATACCCAGATACAATCGACAATTATAGATTTAGATGTTCGACATATATTAGAGTCGATAGAATCGTATTCAAAAGTGTCTTTGAGGGCAATTCACAAATCAAAATTACAATTGTGGAAAGAAAGAAAAAGTAAATTAGCGTATAAAAAATATAAAGAGTTAACTAATTTTATTTCCCAGAAAAAAAGAGATGTAGATACTTTAAATTTTATAAAAGAACATGAACATTTCTTGAGCGATATTGAACTTACCTATAATTTTGTTCGTGCATTGGATTTTGATAAAGGGGTAAAAAATGAATTGTCTTATTATTATCAAAGATTATTTACTGGAAGTCATTTGGGGAAAGTAAATCCTAAATATAGAGAAACGGTATTAAAATCTGTTGAAAATGTAGTAAAAAGAATAGATGATGGCGTGAGTGGAGCGATTATGATATTGGGAGAAGCGTCGGTAGGAAAAACATTTTTTATAGAATCAATAACAGATACAATTATTCATGCAAAAAAAGTTTTTATAGCACCACCAAAAAATCAAAAATTTGACGAAAACGATGTGCATTTAGCTTTTCAAGAAGCATTGAATAAAAAAGGAAATTCAGAAGTTATATTGAATCAAATTAATCAAAAAATGGTCATTGTAATCGAAGATTTGGAACAGTGGTGGGTTAAAAATAAAAAAGGAAACGAGTCAATAAATTACCTTGCTAAATTAATTGAAAAATTTGGAACGAAACATTATTTTGTAATTTCTTGTAATATTTTTAGTTATGAAATTATAAGAGAAATAACCACAATAGAAAAAGAATTGCTGACCAATGTTATAGTCGCTCCTGCAACAAGGTCTGAACTTAAATCTATAATATTGAATAGGCATAAAACCGCTAATGCGACAATTTGGTATGATGAAAAATTAATAGAAGAATCGAAGCGAACAGATTATTTGTTTAATGAAATATACAATAAATCAAAAGGAAATATAGGCGTTGCTCTTGGAATTTGGAAAAGTTATATTAAGAAGGATGAAGAAAATAATTTATATTTAAAAAGGGCGGAATATATTTATTTTCCTCGCATAACTAACCCTGCTTGGAAAGTAGTTTTATATACATTTGTAATGCACGGAAAATTAACGCAGAAGCAGTTGGTTGCTATTTTTGACAATGAGATATGGCTCGATGATACGCTGAAAGAATTGAAAAAAGCCAGTTTGTTGAGTAAAAATACAGAGGGAGAATTGGCTATAAAACCAGCTTTAAAACACTATGTAGAGGAGTGGTTAAAAGAATTATCAATATTAAATTAAAACACAATGACTTATTATATTAGTAACTTAGAAATTTACCATATTCTGTTTTATGTTGGGCTTGGGTTTGTGCTTTATTTTTTCTTTAAAGTAATTAAAAGTTATATTTTTCCCTTGCTGACCAATAAAGAATCGTTTGTAAAAACAAACTGGTTGAAAATTCAAATTATAGCTTGGTTTTCATTGAGCTTATTTATACTTGTTTCTCTTTTGAAATTAACCCCTTATATTACGCTAACTTTTCTATTTGTAATATTAGCGTTGGGCTGGGATTATTGGCGAAATGTTTTTTCAGGTATTGTTCTAAAATTTAATGATGAATTGGCTGTGGGAGAAATTATATCAACTAATGAGGTTACAGGTACGCTGATTAAAATAGGTTTTGCTGAAACGAAATTACAGAACAATAGTGGAGAAATTGTAACCATTCCAAATTTGAAAATAAAGAATGCTATCTTAAAAAAAATCAGTAAAGATTTCAGTAATTCAAACGAACCAATAACAATACATTCAACGCTTTCAGCTCATGAAATTTATAGGTTGATTTTAGCTTGTCCTTACGTGTCGGGTAATAAAAAAATAGAAATAAAATCAATTGATAAAGAGGTGTATTCTATAAAAATGACACTGTTAGATATTTATTATAAAGACGATGTTAAGTTATTTTTAGAGAGGCAGAGCGTTATTAATTAGTTAAAGCCCCGAACAACAACGATCGGGGCTTTCAACAAACAAAAACAAATCAACACTCATCTACCTCACTTCTTTCGCAGTTTTGTTACTGCAATAACTTTAGTTCTATTATCAAAAAAAACATTAATGACTTGGGAAGTATAAAATGTAGTGCTTTCTCTCGAAAGGATATAGGATTATATGTTTTAGGTGAATTACTATTGGTTTCAAATAATAAAGAAGCTCTATTTTAATTTTAATTTTTGTCCCACTGTCAGTTTATCATTTAGGGTTAGTTTATTTTTTTTCAAAAGTTTTTTTAGCTTAACTCCTTTTTCTTGAGCTATTGATCTCAATGTTTCTCCTGATTGTACCGAATAAATACGTTCTTTTACTTTGTTTTTCTTTGGTTGCAAATAAATGCGTTCCCCCGTTTTTATTTTTGTAGTAGCTCCACAATCATTATAGTTATATAATTGCCATAGTGCCATGTCAAATTCTTTTGCAATCTTATAGTAGGTGTCTCCTTTTTGTGCTAAGATATATTTTGTTTTGTAGTGATGAAATATATTGTGTGTGTTGGCTTTTACAGGAGGAAGAACTAATTTATGTTCTGTCTCGTAATTGTTTTTAATTGTTTCTTTTTGTGCTATTTCAATATCCATTTTATCGTATTGATAAAGGGCGTTTGTTTCAATTAGTTCAATTAACAGATTAGCATATTTAGGATTGGTAGCGTATCCTGCTTTTCTTAGTCCTTTAGCCCAAGCTTCGTAATCAGTTCTGTCTAGCGAAAATAAGAATTGGTATCGCTTCCTATTGGCTAAAAATTTTGAATGATCTTCAAAAGACTCAAAAGCATTGTTGTACTTTCTGAAACACTCATCATTTTTATCGTCATCTTTATATATTCCAGGTCCATCCCAGCCGTGGCATTTTATTCCAAAATGATTTTTTGCATATTTGGCTAATGCTGAATTTCCATTTCCACTTTCTAACATTCCTTGAGCCAATGTTATGCTGGCAGGAATGTTGTATTTTACCATTTGAGAAATGGCTTCGTCTTTCCACATTTCTACATAATCATGCCTTGAAATAAATCTTTCAGATGGTTGAGCATACGAAGTACATACTATTAATGTGCTAAATATGAGCGTAATTACACTTTTCATACTATTGTTGTTGTTGCGTTGTTGTTTCATTACAAAAAGAGGTAAAACCTCTCTTACAAAACGCAAGTTACTAACAATAGTTTCAATAATTGTTAAAAACTTTAATTAAATCACTTTTTATTTTTTAAACATCTGTTTGTTAATGTGTTAAAAAAGCTTATTAAAAGTGTTAGTTTTGGTAAATCGGGCTTAAAAAATAGCCTATGATGCCTAAAATAATTAAAAAGACCCCAAACACTACAACACCATAGCGAAGTGTTTTATTTTCAAATATAGGTTTACGATATTTTCCAATTGCAAGGTAGTTTAATTGATCAACCTCTTTTAAATGAGTCATTTTTATACCGAATAAATGCATGTTTTTTCCTCTACTTGTGTCCAAGTCTCTTTCGTACCATATATTTTTTTCATTCAATAAAGATTCAAAATAGTCAGCTTGTTCATCAATGTAAAAGAAAAAAACTTTGTAATAAGGGTTTGTCGGGTGGTTTCTATGATTTGTAACCTGCAATATACCCTCGCTCATGTCGTCCATAACGTTGTTTTTATTCTTCTATCCAATTGGTTACATATTCGATTGGTTTCCTTTGTCCTTTAGGCCACTGTTCTATATTGGGATAGCCAATATAAAACAAAGCAATGCAATTGTCTTTTTCTTCTAGCCCTAAAAACGTTTTCATTTCTGGTCTGTAAATTAGTTTTGGACTTGCCCAAAAAGCTCCTATTCCGTATGCTGTGGCTGTAAGGTGCATGTTTTGAATAGCGCATGCAACAGCTTCCGTTTCTTCCAATTCAGATATTTTTTCTTTTTTGTCACGTTTTACACTGACAGCAATTACGGTCGACGACAATAAAGGCCTGTTTTTAAGTTTGTTGAATTTCATTTCGTTAAAAGCTTCTCCTTCAAATAGCTTTTTGTATAAATCACTTTGAAATTCACTCAGTTTATTTAGTCCTTTGCCTGTAAAGACAGAAAATCTCCAAGGTTGAGTTAGTCCGTGTGTTGGAGCCCAAATTGCATTGTTCAGTAAATCTTCAATTATTTCTTTATGAACTTTTCTTTTAGAATACATCTCAGGATATATTGTTCTCCTATTTTTTATTACTTCTGTTATTTCACTTAGATTATATTTCATGCCTTCTTAAATTTTAAAAAACAAAATTACTATTAGTTTAAAAACTATTAAGTCATTTATGTTACATTTTTTTAAGAGATGGGGGGGTAAGTCTTAATATTATCATTTTAGATTTGGTTTAATGTCTCTTTTATGTGAACTTTGCGAAAGATTGCATTATTTCAACAATTGCTGTTTGTAATCAAGATAATTGTTAATGCCGATTTGGTGTAAACTATAAAATAGAATTATGAAAAATAGAACGTTTATTTTAATCATCTTCTTTAGTTTGGTCGCATTCACGATGGTTTCGTTTAAAAAAAATAACGGTATATTTTCAACAGAGTCAAAACAGCAGGTTGATTTAAAAGGCAAAGCACTATTTATAGAAAAATGTACCAAATGTCATAACATAACCCCTTCTCAAACCAAAAGAGAAAAAAGAACAATGTTGGCTCCTGCAATGTCAGAAATTATGTTTCTCGTAAATAAAGAAATAAAAACTAATGTAGAAAAAGAAAAAAGAGAAAAAATAGTTACCTTTATTTTAGATTATGTCCATTTCCCTTCCGTAGAAAAATCTTTTTGCAAGGCAGAAACAATAGAACGATTTGGAGTTATGCCTTCGCAAAAAAATAATGTAACGATTGAAGAATTAAAACAAATAGCAGAATATCTGTACAATTTAGATGGTATGAAAAATTTACAGAAGTAATTATAAAACAAAATTATGAAAATCAAAATCTTAACACTTATTACACTCGTAGGAATCCTTGCATTCTCATGTGATGACCCCGTAAGAGTAGAGCATAAAACGGCAGAACAGGACCATTCGAAACACCAAGAACATGAAGTAAAAGAAGTTACAGGTTTGGAGCTAAATGAAGGTGAAAAATGGGAGGCAAATCGAGAAACTCACGAAGGAATGCATAAAATTAAAACCATAATTGAAGCTTCGACCCCTGCTACCCTTGATGATTTTTATAAAATGAGAGTTGAATGTAACAATCAAACTTCGTATATTATTAACAATTGTTCAATGACTGGAGAGGCTCACAATCAGTTACATTTTGTTTTGCATCCAATATTAGACAATATTAAAGAGTTGAAGGAAGCTGAATCTATAACACAAGGAGAAAAGGCTTATAAAACCTTATCTAAAAACATCGCTGATTATTTTACTTTCTTTAAAATTTAACATTTCTTGAAATCTGAAAACCATTATATAAATAGAAGCGGTTGGCTTAGAGCTGTAATTTTAGGAGCGAACGACGGAATACTTTCTACCGCAAGTATTGTTATAGGTGTAGCGGCTGCGAACTCTTCTCGTGAAGAAATTATTGTAGCTGGAGTTGCAGGATTGGTTGCTGGAGCATTGTCTATGGCTGCGGGTGAATACGTATCAGTTAGTTCCCAAACTGATATAGAAATAGCTGATTTGGAAAGAGAGCAAATAGAGTTGATTGAGTCTCCTGAAGAAGAACTAATTGAATTAGCTAAAATTTACGAACAAAGGGGGCTTTCGCCTAAATTAGCCTTAGAAGTAGCAAAAGAACTGACACAACACAATGTTTTAGAAGCTCATGCTAGAGATGAGTTAGGTATCAATGAAATTACTCAAGCAAAACCTTTAGAAGCCGCATTTGCTTCGGCTCTCGCTTTTACATTTGGAGGTGCTCTACCCATTTTAGTTGCTGTATTTGGAGCCGTGCCTCAAATGATTGTATTGCAATATTCTTTTGCTATTATTTTTCTCGTATCTTTGGGTGTTTTGTCTGCTAAAGCTGGAGGGTCTAATGTTTATAAAGCAATTACACGAATTACATTTTGGGGAACTTTAGCTATGGGGTTTACAGCTTTGATTGGTTACTGGTTTGATGTGTCTGGAATTTAAGTGATGTTTTTGAAAAATTAAATAAATCGAATTGCATAGAAAAGAACGTTACAGGTATTCATCTTTTGTTAAAAAAAGTTTTTAATTTTAGCAATAGATTTGTTTTGTAACATAAAGGAATGTTTGTTTTTTTTACACTTCAAATATACTAATTTTCAGGATGTTAATATAGTGAGGTGTGCTATATTTTTAAGGGTTGTTTAATGAAGTTTATGGGTTTTATTGAGTGTGAAACTTTAGTAAAACCTTAAAAACATTCACTAAAAAACACGAAGATTTGCGATAAATATGCACTTCAAAAACTTTCATCCGCTGAACTAAAAAATCAAGCCTAAAAATAATATAAAATTAGCTCCAATTTCGGGGCTTTTTTTGGTTTAAATTCTTATCTTTAATTATTCCTAAAAATGGGTTGTTTAAAAATTACATATCGCAATGAGTTTGAGCATTTAAAAGTTAGCTTTAAAAAAGAGTTGACCTTAAATAATAGTGTTCAAAAAGCTTATGGGAACTACGAGTTAAAAAATCATCTCGGGAATGTATTGGCGGTTGTTTCTGATAGAAAATTGATTAAGCCTTATGTTAGTGGTGCTTTCGATGGGTTTGAGAGTGATTTAGTGTCTTATAGTTCGTATTATCCTTTTGGTAGTGAAATTAAAGCATTGAGTTTACAAGGTGATTATCGTTATAGCTTCAACGGTATGGAGAAAGATGATGAAGTGAAAGGGAACTCTAACAGTTATGATTATGGAGCTAGAATGTATGACAATCGTTTAGGTAGGTGGTTGAGTGTTGATCCTATGACAGGAAAACAACCCGCTTGGTCTCCTTATAAAATGGCTAAGGATAATCCTATAATTTATAAAGATTCCGATGGAAATACTGAGTATGTAACTATTACAGTCGACAATAAACAGACAGGAGAATATGTGCAATTGAGAGTGGTTGTGCCTGATGATGTTAAATTACGAATGAATACTCAGACAGCAATACCCTATTATCACGATATAGAAACATCTTATATTATTACAGTAGATAAAGATGGTAATTCATCTATGAAGTCGAATGTTAATCAAGCTGGAAAGAAACGAGGAAATATCTTTTTTAAAATGCAAAACTATTTTAAATCAGGAGGTTCTCAAAAATGGGGAATGTACTTCACGTCTAAAGATGGAGAAGGTACTACCATACAAGGGGAAAATATTCTGGGGTCTGGAAATATTGACGCTGTATTAGATTTAATAAAAGATTTATCAGCTATACAAGATAAAACGAAAAAGATAGAACAGAAATTACCAAAGATTCAAAAAAAAATAACAGACATTGTAGAAACAGCAAAATTAGGGGTTGAGATACAAGAAAAAAGAGAGGCTATTTATGATGAAGCTACACGAGATAAAGGAGGGCGAATAGATGCTAGAGAAGGAGACTCTACGACTTGGGAAGATAGAGATGAAGAGCATCAAGGACTATGGAAAGTACATAGTGATTCTTTAGACAAAAATGAAGGAAAAATAAAACGTAGCTATTCTAGAAAAGTTAATTAATAATATGCTTATCCGTTACTTTCCCCAATAAAAAAAAGTAGACCGTAAATAGTTTACGTTGTGCAGGTCTAACTTTGTATTTATAAAACAATATAGATATGAATTTTTTAGATTTCCACAAGCATTACCCAGATGAAGAAAGTTGCAAACAAGCATTTAAGGCTCATAGGGAACAGGTAGGTATTATTTGTTCAAGATGCCAAAACACTACCCATTATTGGAAGAAAAATCGAGAGCAATGGGAGTGTAAGAAATGCGCTCATAGAACCACATTAAAGAGTGGAACCGTCATGCACAACAGTAAACTTAGCTTTCAATACTGGTTTATAGCAATGCTATTTATTACGAGTACAAAAAAATCATTTTCAGCCAAAGAGTTACAAAAGCAATTAGGTCATAAACGCTATGAGCCTATATGGGCTATGATGCATAAGTTAAGGTCAGTAATGGGGTTAAGGGATGACTTGTATTACTTAAAAGAGCAGGTTGAACTTGATGAAGGTTTTTTTGAAACTGTTGACATGAGTAGAGATTATAGCAAAGCTTTGAAGAGAGGGAGAGGTAGTGAAAAGCAAACTACCGTGCTTGTTAGTACTGAAAGTATAGATGTCGAAGATAAAGACAAAACACTAAAACATGGAAAAGAGACTAAACTAAGATATATTAAAATGAAGGTTGTAGACTCTTTAAAAAAGGAAGTTTTGAAGTCTGAAGTTGATAAATTTATTGAAAAAGGAACCTCCATAAAGACAGATGGTTCAAATAGTTATAATGATTTAAAAACAGACTACACCCATCATCCAACAGTCTCGACTAAGACAGAAAAGTCTAAACTGTTACCATGGGTGCACACTATGATAAGTAATGCCAAAAGATTATTATTAGATGTGCATCATAGAATTGATGATGATTTTTTACAAAATTACTTAAATGAATACTGTTTTAAAGTGAATCGAAGATATTTTAATTGTATCTTTGATAGACTGCTAATTGCTTGTGTTTCTTTTAGATGGGATTATCTTGGGGAAACAAGCGGATAAGCATATACAATATTTAGAGAATGATTACGTTGAGAAGAATGGTATCTTATAAGGCATCCAAGGCATAG
>CAMZKF010000207.1 GCA_947311095.1 uncultured Flavobacteriales bacterium | reverse complement strand
TAAAATGAGCTAAAAATAAATTGAATTATTTTTTTGCTAGTTGATGAATAAAATCTATTCATAGCCTTAGCTATGAATAGATTTTATGAAGATAAATAGTGAAAAAAGAAACGGTTTATTTAGCTTATTTTAATGTTTTTTTGGTATAATAGAGAATTGTGAATTTTTAGGATTAAACCTTATTTCTTCCTCCCTTATTTCATTCATATTGAATCTCGTGAAGTGTAATTTAAAATCTTTTGTTATTTTTGCAATATGAAAAAATCGTTTTTAATTCCAATATTAGGGCTAGGAGCTTTAATAACTTCGTGTTCACCAAAAAAACACATACAAAAAACAGAAGAAACTCCTGAAGTTACAGAAGTCCTAGTAGAAAAAGAAACTCCTAAGCCTCCTGTTGTACGACCGCATTATAATCCTTCGGAAACTAGAAAAAGCGATATCCTTCATACCGAACTTCACGTTAGTTTCGATTGGTTAAATCGTCAAATGGAAGGAACAGAAATTTTAACAGTAAAACCTTATTTTTACGAAACCGATAGTTTAATTTTAGACGCTAAAGCAATGGATGTTCACAGCGTTGTCTTGAATGGCTCTAACGAAAAATTGATTTATAGTAACGATGGCTCTTTTTTAAGAATAAAATTACCAAGAGAATACACCAGAAACGAACAATATAAAATAACCATAAAATATACTGCTAACCCAGAAAAAGTTGAACAAACAGGAAGTTCGGCTATATCCGAAGCTAAAGGGTTATATTTTATAAATTACGATGGTAGCGACCCTAAAAAACATCAAGAAATATGGACACAAGGAGAAACCGAAGCCAGTTCAGTTTGGTTTCCTACCATAGATAATCCAACCGAAAAAACAACACACGATATATTTATAACCGTACAAGATAAATATACCACATTGTCAAACGGATATTTAGCCGATAGTAAAAAAGAAGGAACTAAACGAACCGATCATTGGATAATGGACAAACCCAATTCAACTTATTTATTCATGATGGCTATTGGAGAGTTTTCAATAGTAAAAGATACATGGAAACGTAAAGACGGCTCAGAAATGGAAGTCAACTATTATGTCGAAAAAAAATACGAACCACACGCAAGAGCTATCTTTGGAGAAACACCAAAGATGATAACGTATTTTTCAGATTTATTAGGCGTAGAATACCCTTGGGTAAAATACAGTCAGATTGTAGTTCGAGATTATGTTTCGGGAGCAATGGAAAACACAACAGCAACCATTCACGGAGATTTTCTATACCAAACCAAAAGAGAAATTATAGACGGAGGAAACGAATCTATAATTGCTCACGAATTATTTCACCACTGGTTTGGTGATTTGGTAACTTGCGAAAGTTGGGCAAATTTACCATTAAACGAATCATTTGCCAATTACAGCCAGTTTCTTTGGGACGAACACAAATACGGGGAAATGGAAGCCGATATGAATGCATTTGGAGAAATGGAAGGTTACTTTATTTCAGCTCAACAAGGAGGTCATGTCGATATGATTCGCTACGATTATAAGAATAAAGAAGATATGTTTGATGGACATTCTTACAACAAAGGAGGTCGAATTTTAAACATGTTAAGAACCTATGTTGGCGATGAAGCTTTTTTTGAATCGCTTAAAGTGTATTTAACCGACAATGCATACAAGAATACCGAAATAGCCGATTTAAGAGAAGCCTTTGAAGAGGTTACAGGAGAGGATTTGAATTGGTTTTTTAACCAATGGTTTTTAGCTAGTGGGCATCCTATTCTTCGCTTTGAACAACAATACGATTCAATTAATAAAGCAGTTACGGTTACTATTATTCAAAAACAAGATTTTGAAAAAGTACCCTTATACAAATTGCCAATAGCAATAGATATTTATACCAAAAAAGGAGTAAGGAGAGAAATGGTTTGGGCAGATGAAGAAATAGAAACAATTGTATTGAATAACGTAGAAAGTAAGCCTTACTTGGTTAATATAGATGCGACCAAAACATTATTAGCCAAAAAAGTAGATAAAAAATCAACCCAACAATGGATTTACCAACTAAACAACGCACCACTTTGGTTAGACAAGAAAGAAGCTTTTGACAAAATAGGAAGTAGTAGCGACGAAAATGCAATTCAAGCTGTGATAAAAGCATTAGACCACCCTTTTTGGAATGTAAAAAAAATGGCAATGCAAAAACTAAAAAGAGCTGTTGAAGCTCACCCTAACGCTGTGAAAATAAAATTAGGAAACATTGCTGTAAATGGAGAAAACCCAAAGGAAAGAGCCGCAGCAATCAAGTATTTGAGTAAATATTATAGCGACGACAAAGATTTAGAAGTGCTGTATGAAAAAATGACAAAAGATAGCTCTTACAATGTGCTAGCAAGTGCTATAGCCGCTTTAAATGAGTCAAACCCTAGCAAAGGAATGAGCTTAGCTAAAGAATTTGAAGCTGTTAAAAGTGCCAAAATAAATCAAATTGTAGCTAATATATATGCCGAAAATGGTTCGGAGAAAGAACATGAATTTTTCATTAAAAACATTTCGGAGCTAAGTGCCATGAATAAATATGGTTTTTTACAAAGTTATAATAGCTACTTGAATAGACAAAATAATAAGACAAAAGCAGAATCAATTGCAGTATTTGAAGATATAGCGAAAAACGAAAGCATGTGGTTTGTAAAACTTTCAGGATACCAATCGTTAATGAAATTGCAAAAAGATTTTGAGAAAGAACAAAAAACAATTGCTACAAAAATAGAGAGTTTACAATTAGAAAATAAAACAATGGAAATAGCAACTGAGGAAAAAGAATTTAATTTTTGTAAAGCTCAATCCAATAAAATAAAAACAATATTGACTAAATTAAAAGCTGAAGAGACAGACAGTAAAGTCAAAAAATACTTAGGAATTAGATAGAGGAGGATAAAAAATATAAATCTCTATTCGGATTGCAATTAGGAGTGATAATTTAAAGTTGAAACTGCTATTAAATTAAAATTTTTCACTTTCTTTGCGTTATGACTAAAAACAAATTAGAATTAATGGCTCCAGCAGGAGGCTTTGATGCACTTCAAGCAGCATTGGATAACGGAGCAGACTCTATTTATTTTGGAGTAGATCAGTTGAACATGAGAGCAAGAGCTACCATGAATTTTACTTTGGGAGATTTAGAAGAAATCGCTCAACGATGTGACGAAAAAGGAGTCCGTTCTTATTTAACGTTAAATGCCATTATTTATAATCACGATTTATCGTTGATAAAAACGGTTGTAAATAGAGTAAAAGAGTCAGGTATTACAGCAATTATAGCTTCTGATCAAGCGGTAATTGGCTATGCAAAATCTCAAGGAGTAGATGTGCATATTTCTACGCAATTAAATGTAACAAACATAGAAACAGTTAAGTTTTATGCTTTGTTTGCCAATGTAATGGTGCTTTCTAGAGAATTGAGTTTACGCCAAGTAAAAGAAATTTGCGACGGAGTTATAAACGAAGATGTAAGAGGTCCTAATGGTAAATTAGTAAAAATTGAAGTTTTTGGTCATGGAGCATTATGTATGGCAGTTTCTGGTAAGTGTTATTTGAGTCTTCATACTTCAAATTCTTCGGCAAATAGAGGAGCTTGTGTCCAAAATTGTAGAAGAAAATACAAAGTAATCGACCTCGAAGATGGACACGAATTAGAGATTGACAATGAATACATTATGTCTCCAAAAGATTTGTGTACAATTGACTTTTTAGACCAATTAATAGATACAGGTATTTCGGTTCTAAAAATAGAAGGAAGAGGAAGAGCTCCAGAATACGTAGCGACAACAATAAAAGCATACCGAGAAGCAATAGACGCTTATTACGAAGGGACATACACTCCTGAAAAGGTGAAAGAATGGTTCGCAAGACTAGAAACTGTTTATAATAGAGGTTTTTGGGGTGGTTATTTTTTAGGTCAAGAATTAGGAGATTGGACAGATTCTAGTGGCTCTAAAGCGACGGTAAAAAAAGTGTTTTTAGGTAAAGGATTGCATTATTATGGAAAACCAAAGATTGGAGAATTTAAAATAGAATCACAATTTTTGACCAAAGGAGACGATATTCTTATCACAGGTCCAACAACAGGGGTAATAGAAATGACCGTAGGTGAAATGCGTGTTAATAACGAAGTCGTAGAAGTAGCAAAACGAGGAGATGAGGTTACATTTGGTGTCGAATCGATGATTAGAGCTTCCGATAAAATTTATAAAGTAGTTCCAGCAGAAGATGTTGACGATAAGTTTGTAAAGAAATAAATGGTAATAATTTCACATCAACGAGAGAAATGTATAGGGTGCAATTACTGTGTAGAATTGGCTTACAGTCAATGGCGTATGTCTAAAAAAGATGGGAAAGCAACCTTAATAGGAGGAGTTAACAAAAAAGGATTCCACACCGTTAGAATCGACGATATGGAATACGAAGAAAACAAAAGGGCAGCCGAAGCTTGTCCTGTTAATATTATTCAAGTTAAAAAGATTTGATAAATCTTCTAGTTTCGAGTGAAAATAAAGTCATTATCGCTTGATAATTTAGGGTTGAAAACGTAGCCGTCTAAGTCAAAAGTCATCAGCTCTTCTTTGGTTTTTAAATTGTTTTCTATAATGTATCGGCTCATTTTTCCTCGTGCATTTTTAGCGTACATCATAATTATTTTATAAACTCCGTTTTTGTTCTCTTTGAAATTACACGTAATGATTTCTCCTTCAATATTTTTTTGTTTAATGACTTTAAAATATTCGTTCGAAGCTAAATTGACTAAGATTCCATCATCTTCTCTCAACTCTTTGTTGAGTTGATTGGTTATTTTAGTGTCCCAAAATTGATATAAGTTTTTAATCTTGGCGTTGTAATTCAATTTTGTACCCATTTCTAGACGGTAGGGCTGTATAAGATCTAAAGGTTTTAAAATACCGTATAAGCCACTTAATATTCGTAGCGATTCTTGAGCTTTTTTTAAATTTTCTTTAGATAGAGAACTTAAATCTAATCCTTTGTAAACTTCTCCTGTAAATACAGCTCCAGCAGGTTTTGAATTTTTAATAGTAAAAGGAAGTTGCCATTCTTCATATCTTTCATAATTTAAATCGGTAAGTTTTGGACTTAATTTCATCAATTCGCTTAATTGTTTTTTAGAAAGTTTTTTTAATTTATCAATCAAAAGTTGGCTTTCTTTTTCAAATTGAATTGAACTAAATTCATCAAAATCTAAGGTTTGAGAAAAATCTAATGATTTTGCTGGAGAAATTACAATTTTCATAGTCTGTTGGTTTACTCGGCAATAAAAGTTAGTAAATAGCTAGTTCCTTTATTGCTACTGTTTATGCTGATGTTTCCATCAAGTTGTTCCGTTAGTGTTTTAATTAAATCTACGCCCATAGAGCTCGGGTTTTCCCAGTCGAAGTTGTCGGGTAACCCTTGCCCATTATCACTTATAAATATGGTTGTTTTTTTGTTTATGGTTTGCTCAATATTTATTGTAATTAAGTTATTCTCTTTTTCTACAAAAGCATATTTAAAAGAGTTTGAAATTATTTCATTTGTAATTAATGCAAATGGTATTAATTCATCCATACCAATGGTTATATCTTTACTAATACTTAGGTCTAAATCACAACGGTTAGTAGCGTAACTTTCTTTTATGTCACTTACTAGTTCGGTAATATATTCTTTTATATTTACATTTGAAAAGTTATTAGATTCATAAAGCGTTTTATGTATTTTAGACATCGATAGAATCCTGTTTTGACTTTCTTTAAATAGTGCTTTTACGGTTTCGTCGTCAGTGTAAAAAGACTGAATACTAAATAAAGAATTTATAATTTGGAGGTTATTCTTAACACGGTGATGAATTTCTTGTAATAAGACTGTCTTTTCATTGTCTTGAGCTGTAATCTCAGCTGTACGTTCTTCAACTGTTTTCTCTAATTCTTCTTTTGATATTCGTAAAGACCTGGTTTGGTATAAGAAAAAATTGTAAATTAAAGACGCTATAAAAAGTATCGTTAAAATAATAAACCACCAAGAGAGATAAAAAGGAGGTGAAGGTTCTTCTATTTCTATGGAGCAAGAAACTTCTTTAGGTATAGAGTTACTATTCTTAGTAAAAGCCTTTACTTTAAAGGTGAATTTACCAGGAGGAATATTGGAATAGGTAGCATAATTTGTTTTGTTTTTTTTTACCCATAAAGAATCAAAACCGTCTAGTTTGTAAGTGTAATAAACATTGTTTTTAGAACTTAAATTTAATCCTATAAATTTAAAATTAAGGTAGTTTTTATCGGCTGGCAATATTATGTTATTGGAAAGGTTAAAGGCATTTAAATTTCCCTTTTTGTAAGTGGTGTCAAGCGGTGATAAAAATAATTCAATGTCATTTATATATAAAGGAAAACCGTATGATTTATTTTTATCTTTACTTGGAGAAAACATAAATAAACCTTTAATTGTCGCAAAATATAAGTTTCCTATTTTATCTTTGTAACTTCCCCTAGAATTACATTCAACACCATAAAAACCTTCAGCTTTTCCGTAAAATTTTACTTTAGCGATTTCACTGTTTTTATCAAGGGTAATTTTATCTAATCCTTTGTTTGTTCCCACCCAAATATTCCCTTCATTGTCTTTGGTCATTAAATATATAATGGTAGAATTTAAACCGTCTTTGTCGGTGTAAGGAACAAATGTTTCGCCTTCAAGTTTACTTATGCATCGGTCTGTTCCTACCCAAATTGTTCCATTGTTGTCTTCTGTAATACTACCTACGTAAGAATTGCAAAGACCATCGCTTACGCCGTATTTTCTAAAATTACCTTTGTAATGCTTTATTAAACCATCATTTGTTCCGAGCCATATTATTCCATTGTGGTCTTCAAATATTGAATAAACAATTCCTTTTGGAAGTCCGTTTTTGGAAGTGTAGTTTGTGAATTTTCCATTTTTAAGAATAGAAATTCCTTTAGTCGTACAAATCCATAATCTGTTTTGGCTGTCGTATAACAACGAGTTTACAAAATTATCGACTAGTCCATCTTTGTCTGTAATTAGAGTAAAAATATTATTCTTAAATTTAACTAAGCCTTTGCTTGTGCCTAACCAGATGTTTTGTTTCGAATCTTCTACAATTGACCTGATTTTATTGCTAGGCAAACCGTTTTTTATGGTGTAATTCACAACGTTTTTTCCGTCATAGACAAAGCAACCTTTTTCTGAAGAACCAACCCAAAGTCTATCTTTTGAATCTTTACAAATAGAAAATAAATTCCCTGAATTTAAGCCCTGAATATTGGAGTAATTTGTGAATGGAGAAGAGGTGTATTGTAGTAAACCTTCTCCTGTTGTCCCAATCCAAATGTTGTTTTGATTGTCGCAAAATAAAGTCGAAATAACATTTGTAATTAGTCCGTTTTCTTTTGATATTTGTATTAATTCGTATTCTGAATGGTTAAAAACACCTTGTGTTCGAGTGGTAAACCAAAGGGACTTTTCTTTGTCAAATACAATGTTTGTGATGACCGTGTTTTCTGAAAGTCCTGTTTCTAAAAGTAAGGAAACGTCGTTTTGTTGATTTAAACTAAATAGTTTATTTTTAATCGAAAAGCAAATATTGTTTTGTGGGGTAATAGCAAAACTACTTATTTTTTCTTTTGAATAATGAAATGGAGAACAATTATTGGATTCTGAATTTAGTTCAATTATTTCATTGTCAGTGAGTATGTAAATTTGACTTCTTCCACCTTTGATATCTAAAATAACTTGGTCGGTTTCGATTTTTATTTTAAACCATTGATTGTCTTTATAATAGTATAATTTATTTCCTTTCGAAGCATATAATGTTTTATTTCCTTTGTTAAAATAAACGAACTTAAAACCTTTCTCTTCTTTGTTTAATGATGTGATTTTACCTTTGTGAAATTTTGAAATTGCACCCCACGTTGAAGCAAAATAAAGGGTATTGTCAAAGCCTTCTGCAATGGAGGTAATTATGTTGCCATCTAAACTATCATTTTCATTAAATACTTCAAACTCTGAACCGTTAAATCGAGCAACTCCACCTCCCGAAGTTCCTGTCCATAAAAAACCTAAGCTATCTTGATATATTGCATTTACTTCAGACTGAGGTAAGCCTTCAGAAACACTATATTGTTCTAAATAGTATTGTTGACTCGTTCCTTTTAGAAAAAGGAAAAGAAAAATAAAAAGAGCGATAATTGAGGTAGCTATTTTTTTCATAAATAGGGTTCTTATTTCTTTTTAGAACTTCTTCTTTGAGGTTTTTTGTATTTAGTTTTCATTATTCTTCTATAACTTCCTCCTAAGTTTGTCTGAGAATTTTTATCGTTTTTATCATGAAATGCTCCACCTCCATCTTTACTGAGTTTGGCTTCTCGTAAATAATTTTTTTGTTGAAACGAGGGCTTTTCTTCATCTGTAAAAACGTTAGAGACTTCCACTTGGTCTGGGAAATCTAACATTTTTATGGTCTTTTTCATTAGTGTTTCAACCTCTATTTGATATTCTTGTTCCACTTCATTTATAAAAGAAATAGCAACACCTTTCGCTTCGGCTCTACCTGTTCTTCCAATTCTATGAATGTAGTTTGTTGCATTGTTCGGCATGTCAAAGTTGATGACATGAGAAACTTCTCTAATGTCCATTCCTCTAGCAATAATTTCGGTAGCAATAAGAATCCTATAAGTCCCGTCTTCAAAAGCGTCTAATGTTCTAAATCTTAGGTTTTGAGCTTTATTGGAATGCATTACGCCTATTTTACCTGGGTATTTGGCTTCTATTTCGTTGTATAGCCTGTCTGCCAATTTTTTACTAGCAACAAAGACAAGTCCTTTTGTTATTGTTTTGTCCACGTCGAGTAAGTGATTTAATAAATTGACCTTGGTGTAATAATTAGGTACGTTGTATGCTGTTTGTTGAATCTTGGCTAAAGGTGTTCCACTTCTAACGATTTCTATTTTTTGAGGTTTTACAAAAAACTTTTCACTAATCTTTTCTATATCGTCATCGATTGTTGCTGAAAATAAAATATTTTGTCTTTTTTGAGGTAATAAATCTAAGATGTTTACGATTTGTGTTCTAAATCCCAACTCTAACATTTCGTCCATTTCATCAATCACAAATTGTTTAATGCTTTTCAAACGTAAAATTTTGGTTAATGCTAAATCGACCAATCGACCAGGTGTAGCAATTAATATATCAACACCGTCATAAATCATTTGTTTTTGAGTGTTGATATTTGTTCCTCCATATACTCCTTTTATTCTAATCGACATGTATTTGGTTAAACTTTCTGCTTCTGCTACTACTTGTTTTACCAATTCTCTGGTTGGAACAATTATGAGTACCCTCGGTTGGCGTTGTTCAGAATATTTTAATTGCCTTAGTATAGGCAAAAGATAGGCTATTGTTTTTCCTGTTCCTGTCTGAGCAATGCCTATCATGTCTTTTCCAGACATTATTAAAGGAAATGCTTGTTCTTGAATTGGAGTAGGGTGGGGGTATTCCAATTCTTCAATTGCATTTAGAAGAGGTTTCGATATGTTAAGGTCGTTAAAATTCACTGTTTGTTTTTTAGTTATAAAATCCTTTGTTGAAAAGTGCTTTTGCAAGGTATTCACCTACTCTTCGGTGAGCTTCTACATTCCAATGCCCGTGCTTTTTAGTTGCTTTCCAATAAGTAGCATCAAAATTTGTAGTTTTAAATTCTTTCAATAATGGATTCAAAGATAGGAAGTTTTTTTGTGATATTGCATTGTGAAATTGAAGAGGAAGTTTTTTTCATTTCTATAAACAAATAATACATTGTCAGCATCTAAGTTAGTTAATATTTTTAATAGCATTGGTGAAAGTACCGCTTGGTGATTTGTTCTTAATCCCGATTTTTGTTTTTTTGCTAATTTGAGGAAGTAAATCAACCGCTCTTTCAATTGGTCCTGCAACTAATTGAGGAAAAAATGAGACAAATAAAGCAAAGTCGATAATATTTTTTGTAGGCTTTAATTTTCCTCTGTAAATATCAATGGAATAAGAAAGTGTTTGAAATGTATAAAAAGAAATTCCAACAGGTAATAAAATGTTTAGATGTAAGAAATCAAAGTGTAGTCCAATTGCTTGTCCTAGTTGTTCAAAAGATTCAATAAAAAAATTAAAATATTTAAAGAATCCTAAAATACTAAGGTTTACGAATACACTGGTTAGCATAAAACGCTTCTTTAACTTTTTTGACGGGGCTTTTTCTATTTGTAAACCAATGTAAAAATCAATTAAAGTAGATAATAGTAGCAATCCACAAAACCTCCAATCCCAATAACCATAAAAAAAATAACTAGCTAATAATAAAAATAAATTACGTCCATTCTTTTTATTTATTGCATAGTATATCGGTAAGACGATTCCTAGGAAAATAAAAAATATAAAAGAATTGAATAGCATTATTTTAGATTAGATTTAGTTGATATATTTTAATTTATATGATTAATAATTAGGCAAAACTAAACAAATCGCTTTATTATTGATTAAAGTTTAATGCAATTTTTAAATAAATTGTGCGTTTACCAAGCAAATTATTATCTTCGCATTCTTATATGCTCAATTGTTGAATGGGATAAACATTTAACCGTTTTAATATTTAAGTATTATTACTCAATTATGAAAATAAAATTATTAATTATAATCACTATTCTTAGTGCTATCTTTTTAGGAAGTTGTTCTGAATACAATAAAATACTAAAAAGTAACGATTACGAATTAAAGTATGCCAAAGCAATAGAATATTATAACGAAGGAGAATATTTTAAATCATTGCCTTTATTTGAAGAGTTAATGTCATTTTTTAAAATGACAGACAAAGGTGAAGATGTTTATTATTATTATGCCCAAAATCAGTATGCTGTAAAAGAATTTTACCAAGCGTCTTACTATTTTAAGCGATTTGCAAAAAATTATCCCAACAGCCCACGAGCTCAAGAATGTGCCTTTTTATCAGCTGTATGCAAAAAAGAGATGTCACCAGATTATAATCTAGACCAAACAGAAACTTACGCCGCAATAGACGCTTTTCAGTTGTTTATGGATCGCTATCCCAACAGTAATATGGTTGATTCTAGTAATACGATTATTAGAAATTTAAGAAGTAAGTTAGAACGAAAAAGCTATGAAAAAGCAATGCTGTATTATAAAATGGAAAAATACAGGTCTGCGATTATCGCATTTAACTCGACATTGAAGACATATCCCGATACCGATTATAGAGAAGAAATATTGTTTTTAATAGTAAAATCCAACTATGAATTTGCAATTAACAGTATAGAATCAAAAAAAAGAGAAAGATTTAAGGAAACTATAAAATCTTATCATACCTTTGTGGATTCGTTTAGTAGTAGTAAAAGGATAAAACAAGCCGAAAGCTATTACAATACAAGTATAAAAGAATTGGAAAAAATTAAAGAATCTAAATAATAAAGATTATGGCATATAGAGATAGTACAGCAGAAAAGACAACAATAACAAGAGATTTAGATGTTTCGTCACAACAAGCAGAAGGTAATATTTACGAATCAATTGTAGTTTTTTCTAAAAGAGCCGATCAAATAAATACAGAGTTAAAAGAAGAATTATCTTCCAAATTAGAAGAATTTGCTTCAACAACAGATAACTTAGAAGAAATATTTGAGAACAGAGAACAAATCGAAGTTTCTAGGTTTTATGAAAGATTACCAAAACCAGGTTCTATGGCTGTTCAAGAGTTTGAAGAGGCTAAAGTAACTTGGAAAACTAAAGAAGAATAATAGATGCTGAATGGCAAAAAAATAATACTTGCAGTAACAGGAAGTATTGCCGCCTATAAAGCTACTTACATCGTAAGGGAATTAATAAAGTCGGGGGCATCTGTCAAAGTAATTATGACAGAAGCCTCTTGTCGTTTTATTACACCACTAACTCTTTCTACATTGTCTAAAAACCCAGTATTAATTGATTTTACGAAAGATGACAATACAGGAGAGTGGAATAATCATGTAGATTTAGGTTTATGGGCAGACGCTTTTTTAGTTGCTCCTGCCACGGCTAATACCTTGTCAAAGATGGTAACAGGTCATGCCGATAGCTTTTTAATGGCTACTTTCTTATCTGCTAAATGCCCCGTTTTTGTAGCTCCAGCAATGGATTTAGATATGTATAGACATAGTTCTACAAAAGACAATATAGCGCTGTTGAAAAAAAGAGGAGTAGAATTAATAGCTCCTGAAAGTGGAGAACTAGCAAGTGGACTTATGGGGGAGGGACGATTGGCGGAACCAGAAAACATTGTATCTTATTTAACTTCTTATTTTAAGAAAAACCAACCACTTTTAGGAATGAAAATTTTAATTACGGCAGGTCCAACTTTTGAACCAATAGACCCCGTCCGTTTTATAGGTAATCATTCGTCAGGTAAAATGGGGTACGCAATAGCTAGTAAAGCTAAAGCATTGGGAGCTGAGGTAACTTTAGTTTCGGGACCAACTGCTCTAAAAATACCTAAAGGTGTACAACGGATTGATATTATGACGGCGGCAGAATTGTTTGAAGTATGTCAGTCAAACTATAGTACGCAAGATATTATTATTATGGCGGCTGCAGTTGCCGATTACACACC
>CAMZKF010000206.1 GCA_947311095.1 uncultured Flavobacteriales bacterium | reverse complement strand
TTATTTTTGTTTTCTTATTTTTTTGAATCACTTCTTCAAAATATTAACTTCAAAATATTAACTTTTTTTATGCACTCAATCAAAAATATACTCCTATTTTCTATTTCTTTAATTTTATTTTCTTGCGAAAATACAGCACCTGAAAAAACAAACAAAAAAGAAGAACTCCTTGTAAAAGAAATTATAGACCCTAATTCTATAGAGGCGATTGAACAAGCGATTATTGACAACCCCGAAAGCCCGAATGTTTACACAAAACGAGCTTACTATTTCGCTAAAAAAGGAGAATTAAAAAAAGCAGTTGACGACATAAATAGAGCATTAACCATTACTCCAAACGAAGCATCTTTGAACTTCACTAAAGCAGAATTACTATTCAATAGAGCTGGACTGGAGCAAAATCCACTGCTCTACGATCAATCTGAAATTTATTTAGAAAACACCATAAAATTAGACTCTCTCTATACCGATGCTTATATTTTAATGGCAAAAATAGCAATTGGGAAAAAAAATCCTGAAAAAGTTTTTAGCAATTTGAGTCAAGCAACACATATTAATCCTACATTATCTGAGCCTTATTTTTTAAAAGGGCTAACTTATCAAAAACTTAGAAATTTTCAACTCGCTCAATCCTCTTATCAAACAGCATTGGAAATGGACGCTAACAATTATGATGCAAATGTTGCTTTGGGCTACATTTACTATTTAGACACCAACGCCAATGGGCTTATTTATTTTGATGCTGCATCTGCCATTGAACCTGAATTAATAGAACCAATAAGAAACAAAGGCTTATTACTTGTCAACTTAGGTGAACCAGAAAAAGCTAAAGAAACGTTTGAAAAAGTACTTGAAATAGACTCTACTTTTGAAGAAGCTTATTACAACATCGGAGTTTGTTACATCAATAGCTATAACGATGATTTTCCTAAATACAAACAAGATTCAATTGTGAATAAAGCAATTGAATATTTCAAAAAAGCAACGGATATTAACCCAAATTATGCTCAAGCTTGGTACAACTTAGGACATAGTTATGAATTTAGCGGAGATAAGACAAAAGCCTTAGAATGCTACAAAAAAGCGATTGACTTAGAACCCGATTTTGAACTGGTTAATGAAGCTTTGAGAAGGTTTTAAAATTTATTAAATTCAAATCAAAGTTTTTTTCTTAATGAATTTCATAAGCCATGCTTGAAAACCTAGATAAGAGAAAAATAATACATGTTGACATGGATGCTTTTTACGCATCGGTAGAGCAATTAGACAACCCTAAATTAAGAGGCAAACCCGTTGCTGTAGGAGGATGTGAAGAAAGAGGCGTTGTTGCTGCAGCAAGTTACGAAGCTCGAAAATTTAACGTTCGCTCAGCTTTATCTGGAAAAATTGCAAAAGAACGTTGCCCTCACCTTATTTTTGTTAAACCTCGTTTTGAACGCTACAAAGAAATTTCAAAGCAAATACGAGAAATATTTCTAGAATACACCGATTTAGTAGAACCCTTATCTTTAGATGAAGCTTACTTGGACGTTACTCAGAATAGATTTAATAATCCATCTGCAAGTATCATTGCCGAAGAAATTAGAGCTAAAATATTTTTAAAAACAGGTTTACGAGCTTCAGCAGGAATTTCTATCAATAAATTCTTGGCTAAAGTAGCTTCAGATATTAACAAGCCTAACGGTCAAAAAACCATAAAACCAACGGAGGTACTTCCGTTTTTAGAAGAATTACCCATTTCTAAATTCTTTGGAGTTGGAAAAGTAACAGCTCAAAAAATGTACAAACTAGGCATTTATAAAGGTTTAGATTTAAAACAGAAAACAGAAGCTGAATTGACTACTTTATTTGGCAAATCAGGAAAACACTATTACAACATTGTTAGAGGCATACAACACAGCCAAGTAATACCAAACAAACTAAGAAAATCAATCGCTGCAGAACGTACTTTTACTACAGATATTTTTTCTGACAAAGAAATTAAAGAGGCTTTAAGTGAGATTGCTAAAGAAGTTGAAAAAAGAATGCTAAAAAACAATACAAAGGGAAAAACAATTACTTTAAAAATAAAATATAATAATTTTACTATTCAAACAAGGTCTAAAACCACTGCTGTTTATATAAACTTAAAAAAAGATTTTTTCCCGATAATACTTGATTTATTAAATCAAAATATACTTCAAAATCCTGTGCGTCTTTTAGGTATTTCTTTTAGTAATTTAGACAATAAAAAAATGAACAAAAATGGATTCAATTAAAATTTGATTATACTAAAAAAAATGAGCATAACTCTTATTAATAGCTATGCTCATTTTTACCTTGAAAAGACTAATTTACCTTCGTTTTTGTTGTATTTTAATTAACGATTATTCAAAAAAAATTACATATCTAACGAACCAAAAACTTTTTTCAAAATGTCGTTTACCCTTGCCATTGGGTCAGTTCTAATCTTACCTTCCTCTTCTTCAACTAATGTAAACAATCCAGAAATTGCTCTATCTGTTACGTATTTATTAAGGTCGGTATTTACCTTTGGTTTTCCTGTCAAAAATGTTGTTTTATTATAAGTACTTGTCAAAGGAGTCCAATATTTTGTAAGTTGCACTTTACTTGTAGCTTCTTCAACTTTAGGACTAAAAGCAGTTATTAATTGAGATGTTGTGTTGTCTTTTAAGTATTTAGTAGCAGCTCCATTTCCTCCATTTAAAATAGAAAAGCCATCCGAAATAGACATGTTAGTAATTGCATCTACAAAAATAGGTGTTGCTGTTTTAGATGATTCTTCAGCCGCCCTATTCATGGTTAGCTCAAATTTTTCCACCTGTCCGTTTAACCCCAATTCTAAAGCCTTATCTTTAACCACCTGAGCTTCACTAGGAAAAGGTAATTTAATTTTAGCATTATTCATAAAACCATCTAACATCGATGCTTTTCCTGCTCCATTTTTAATTCCGACTTTTAGCGCTTCTTTTAATCCTGAAATAACCTCTCCATTCGTCAATGCTGCTGCCGCAGGAGTTCCTCCGTCAGTAGCTAATATTTCATTTGCCGATTCGGCGACAGACGTTAGAGTATCACAAGATGAAACGGAAATAGCTATTGTAGCAAGACTTATCCATATTTTTTTCATAATCTTTTATTTTATCTTTTTTATTTTAATAGTTGTAAAGTTAGCAAATATTCTGCCAGAATGAACCTCTTATTTTGTTTTTTATACATTTCTGAAAACCACTTTTGACTCTCTATTTGTTCAAAATGTCTGCTAGTCAGGAAAAACAATGGTTGTTAATCCATTAAATAATATTCTCTTTTTGAAGCTTCTATTAAAAATACATTAAGATAATAGAAATGCAATACATCGAGATAGCTATACCCCAAATCTACCATGTTCATAGCTCCTTCTTGCGATAAACCTACTCCATGTCCAAATCCTTTTCCTTTTAATACAATATGTTCGCCTTCATCTACGATTGAGAAAAAAGTACTTTTCAACCTCCAATCTCGTCTAATATCCGTTAGCAATATATGAGATTCCCAACCTGCTAAGTATTTTTTTCTATTCGTTTGATTAAAGTTAATAACCTTTGCGATAGACAACGAATCATCAATGGGATAATTAAATTTCTGATGCAAATAAGAAAGCCATTTTTGTTTATTTATTGTTTTTGTCCATTTATAATTATTTTTACCTATCGAAAATGGATCTGTTCTACTTTTTAAATAAGACATTGGCTTATTCCAAACATTTTCACTATTCTCGGTTTGTCCTCCACTGTTGCTATAAAAAGCAGCTGTAATGTATTGCATATCTTCATCTACTAGTACCAATCCTTGGGTTTCTTCTATAGCTTGTTCCATTTTTGGATTTTGATAATATTTACCAAAATAAACTTGACAATTGACCAAATCGGTAAGCATAAATCCCTCATGCAAGAACTTGTTTTTATGTTTTAAAGCATAAGTTCGACTTATAATTGCTTGCACTTTATAATACTCCTTCGACTGATAATTACCTGACTCTGATTCTATTACTCCTATCAAATATTTTTCTAATGGAACATGGTTTATGAATGTAAAAATATCATTACTAACTTTCACCTCCAAATCACCGTAATAGATTCTACTTTTTAAATGAGGAGATGTTGTTTTAATTTTAAAGACTCCATTTTCTTCTAACCTATTAAAACGAACTGATTTAAATACACCTAGCGAATGCTCTCCTTCTAACAATTGTACGGAATCTCCTTTTCTCTTTATTAAAATTTTATCTCCTTTAGAAACTTTTTTTATTGAAATAGAGTCATTTCCAACAAGCTGATAATCGGTTAAGTTATAATAAAAATCAGCTCTTTTTATTTTTACATTTCGGTATATTCCTATGGTCAGAATTTCTTGCGAAAAAGTAATAAAGGAAAATAAAATTATGAAAAATGTAATTAATAATCGCATGGCAAAACAAAGCTAGTTTTTTTTAGATGAAAAGAAATACGTCTTTTTATTATTTCTCAACATTGTTTATTTAGTTTTAGCTTCTACAACACGAATCATGCCTTTCGCTGTATTGTCAGAAGCTCCTATTCCTCCACACAATTCATCTAAATTATTGTACGCCAAAAGCATTTTAGCTCTCGTACTCTCTTGTATTATTTTGTCGAATTCAAGCTTTAAATTAACTACATTTAATTCATTCTGAATTAACTCTTTAACAACCTCTTTGTTAAGTATTAAATTAACTAAAGAAATATAAGTTATATTGACCAATCTTTTGGCTATGGCATAAGAAATTTTACTAGTTTGATAACACACAACTTGTGGTACGTGAAACAAAGCGGTTTCTAATGTAGCAGTCCCAGATGTAACTAAACCTGCAAAAGAATTATTGAGTAAATTATACGTATCATTGTAAATAATCTTCATTTTGCTATCTCCCAAAACAGCATCGTAATATTCTTTATCCAATCCTGGAGCTCCACCTATTATAAATTGAAATTGAGGATAGTCTTTTGCTACGGCGAGCATTATTGGTAATTTTTTCTTTATTTCTTGTTTTCTACTTCCTGGCAATAATGCTATTATCTTTTTATTTGGCAAATTATATTTCTTTGTAAATTCATATTGACTTAAAGCTTTATTTTCTTTAAAATTTGCAACGGCATCAATCAAAGGATGCCCTACAAAATCGACTTCACACCCTCTATCTTCATAAAACTTTTTTTCGAAAGGTAGGATTACGAAAAGCCGATCTACAAATTCTTTTATGGTTTCGATGCGTTTTTCTTTCCAAGCCCAAACGGTTGGAGAAATGTAATATAGGGTCGTTAAATTATTCTTTTTAGCAAATTTTGTCATTCTGAGGTTAAAGCCTGGATAATCTATAAAAATTACCGCATCTGGCTTTTCTTCAATCATTTGCTGTTTACAAAGTTTTATGTTTTTTAGAATTGTTCTAATATTCATAATAACTTCCAAAAAACCCATAAAAGCTAACTCTTTATAATGTTTTTTTATTTCCACTCCTTCAGCTTCCATTAAGTCTCCTCCCCAGCCTAAAAAAGTAGCGTTTGGACGCAATTTCTTTATAGATTTCACTAAGTTTGCTCCATGTAAATCTCCCGATGCTTCTCCAGCTACAATAAAAAACTTCATAAATTAAGTTGTCAATAAAAATGAAAGTCCTCCGAGAACTAGTGTTACAATAACAAGACCTTTAGCTGCTTCATCTATTCTCCATTGGAAGAATAACAGGTAAAAAAACGCCATATTTGGCAACAGAGAAAAAACAATAATATCTTTATTGACTTCAAAGGTTGAATTCATAAAAATAGACCAATATTCACTAAGTGTTGCTTCTGGCAACTTAACTTCTCGAGATAAGAAGAACCCCAATATCGGTAAAATTAATCCTGCAATGATTCCATTCCAAATGTTATTGTATTTTGCATATCTATTATATTTTGTAAATCTACTGTACATTGGTTTTGTATTTATTTAAAGTTTTATAATTAGAATACCATTCTAAAAAAAAGGTACTCAAATAAACTTACATTGAAAACAATTAACTTTTTGTTTCAAACGTTTCTTTTGTTTCATTTAAGCTTTCGTAAGCCGTTAAATCATATTGAGTTGGAACAATAGAGACATAATTGTTTTCCAATGCCCAAATATCGGTATCAGTTCCTGTATCTTGATTTTTAAATTCTCCAGCTAACCAATAGTATTTTTTGTTTAGAGGGTCTAGGCGTTCGTCAAATGTATCGTCCCAAAAAGCTCGAGCTTGTTTAGCTACTTTTATTCCTCTTATTTCAGATAGTGGTAATTTAGGTACATTTACATTGAGGCAAGTTCCTTGTTTCATTTTGTTTGCTAATGCTTGTTTTACGATTGTTTTTACAAAATGTTGAGCGACCGAAAAATCAGCTTCCAAATCGTAGTCTAACAATGAAAAACCGATGCTTGGAATACCAAACAAAGCTCCCTCAATAGCTGCCGACATTGTTCCAGAATACAATACATTAGTAGATACGTTAGAGCCGTGATTAATTCCTGATAGAATTAAATCTGGTTTACGGTTTTCTTGTTCTAATTTATAAATTCCTATTTTCACGCAATCGACTGGAGTTCCTGAACAATTGTATGCTCGATGCGTTCCAAAATAATGTGTTTTGTGTATTCTCAAGGGATTGTTAATTGTAATGGCATGTCCCATTCCCGATTGAGGTTTGTCTGGGGCTACGATTAGCAACTCTCCAAATTCTTCTACGGCTTTTGCTAATGCCATAATTCCTTGAGCTGTAAAACCGTCGTCGTTGGTAATTAGTATTAGAGGTTTTTTTATAGTAGAACTCATATTTAATCTGTAATCTAAGTGTATAATTCTTCAAAAATAAGAATTTGTATCTGATTATACCAATTTATATTTTTTAATTTATTTAAAATTGCGTTAGGGATAGGAACGGCATCCTTTTTTATTTTTTATAAAAAAGATATAGTGGATAGCCCGCTCGAACGCCCAAACCCTCTATTAGCCAATGCTATTACCCATGAGACTCAATATTATAAGATTTCTATGGATAGATTCCTTTTGTTAATAATAAAATAACGTTAAATATTGATTGGATTGATAACTAGTGTTTAATTAAATCTTAAAAAGTGTTAATCAAAGCGGTTTTTTAATTAAATTTGCAAACTATAATCAATTAATTAGAAAAAATTATGTCTAAAACTACAACTATTTTAGGGGCTAAGGCTGACTATTTACTAAATCACGAATGTACTACAATAAGCAAAGATTTGATACATTTGCCTGGTGGCGATTTTGTTGAGCGAATTTTTAGCCAAACGAATAGAAATCCTCAAGTATTAAGAAATTTACAAGCAATATATAATCACGGAAGATTGGCAGGAACAGGATATGTTTCTATTTTACCTGTCGATCAGGGAATTGAGCATTCTGCAGGAGCTTCTTTTGCTCCCAATCCAATTTATTTTGATTCGGAAAACATTGTAAAATTAGCGATTGAAGGAGGTTGTAATGCAGTTGCTTCTACATTTGGAGTATTGGCTTCGGTGAGCCGAAAATACGCACACAAAATACCATTTATAGTTAAGCTGAACCACAATGAATTGTTAACTTACCCAAGTACTTTTAGTCAAATTATGTTTGGAAGTGTGGATGAAGCGTGGAATTTGGGAGCTGCTGCAGTTGGAGCTACTATTTATTTTGGGTCTGAAGACAGTAACAGACAAATTGTAGAAGTTGCACAAGCTTTTGAACGGGCTCACGAATTGGGAATGGCTACTATTTTATGGTGCTATTTGAGAAATCCTGGTTTTAAGAAAGACGGTGTAGATTATCATGTTGCGACTGATATTACAGCTCAAGCAAATCACTTGGGAGTAACGTTGCAAGCTGATATAATTAAACAAAAATTACCAGAAAACAATGGTGGTTATACCAATATAGATTTTGGAAAAACACATCCTAAAGTTTATAGTGAATTGACGACTGACCACCCTATTGATTTAACACGTTACCAAGTTGCGAATTGCTATATGGGAAGACAAGGATTAATTAATTCTGGAGGAGCTTCTACTGGAGATGGCATGTCGGATTTGAATCAAGCGGTTATGACAGCAGTTATCAATAAAAGAGCGGCAGGACAAGGATTGATTTCGGGACGTAAAGCGTTTCAAAAACCAATGAAAGACGGTGTTGAATTGTTGAATGCTATACAAGATGTTTATTTAGATGATAGCATTACAATAGCATAAAAAACAAATAAGTTTAATTTAAGACTACAAAATGGCTTGGTTTAAGAGAAAAAACAAAGGAGTAGTAACTCCTACAAAAGAGAAGAAAGAAGCTCCAGATGGCTATTGGTACAAGACACCTGAAGGAGAAATAATAGAGACAAAGGCT
>CAMZKF010000205.1 GCA_947311095.1 uncultured Flavobacteriales bacterium | reverse complement strand
TAGAGTTTGAATGTCGAATAAACAATACAGCATAATAAAATTATAGGCTTTTTATTTGTATCTATTATATTCAATTTATTTTTTAGTTTTTCTGTTTCAAAATAAAATAATCGCCAGAAGAACTATACTTTCTCTTTGTTTTTTTTATTTCAAGTCATTATTATTACTTTAATAAATCACTATAGTCATCAATAAAACTTAGGGGGTATTCATTTAATGCTAGGAAATATTCTTGATATTCTTCATTCTTCAAAAACTTCGGTATATCAAGCATTAGGTGACTTGTTTTGGTTTCTAAAAGGGAGGTAAGTTCATTCCAGCTTAGTTCGTACTCAGAACCACTTCCGACCCCTTTCAAAATATTGCTTTGGTCGTCTAAATAATACATTTTGTTGCCTCCCAATTTAAAAGTAAGTTGCATTAACTCTTTTCTAAAATTATTCAGTGATGTTAAATATTCTTTATCTTTATAATAATCTTCTATAAAAAATCTACAAAATGACCACCATCTACTATAATAAGGGATGTTGTTAGAGTAATGCTCGTTGTTAATTGTTAAAAAATCATATTCATTCTCCGATTCATAATCCATTGAATAGTTGTCGTATTTCAAACCTTTTTTCTCTTCAATTATAACTTCTTTATTTGGAAGCTCTCCTTCGTTCATCAACCAATAATTGGAGTTAATAAAAATTGCTTCTCCAAACTTGTCATAAAGCTGATTTAACATATAGTTTTCGTCATTTAATGTATAAGTTTTAAATGCTTTGTCTTTTGTTATTTTTCCAATTTCTATAAATTCGTCACCTCTATCTTCGCCCAATATTTTAAAATGTTCTTTTCGTCCAAAATACCCATATTCAATATTTATATCAATTCTTGAAACAATATCTTTTGCAAGAAGTTCTATGTTTTTAGTATTCAAATTATGGTTTCCAATAGGAGAAATGTCATGTCCCATTTTACAAAGTTTTTAGTTTAGCTGTACCTACTATTCAAGTTAATAAAGGTATAAGAAATAATATTAAATGTCAATTATTATTTTAATTAAAGTACTAGATATAGTATGATTACTTATCTTTGTTCCAATTATGCGAACAGTAACCAAAATAAAACATCCTAAATTAGATGTAAGTATTTATTTGAGAGAGAATAAATATATAGTAAAAATAGTATTAGACCAATACGAACAAGTATTTAGATTAAGTCAAACCGATGTAATGGGAATGGAAGACATGGAAGCCTTAGTTTCTAAAGAATTTTTAGATAAAGTTTACATGCGCTTTGTCGAAATGAGTAAGGATTTTGGAGAGGCATTCAGAAAAATAAATTTAGCTTAAAAATATGAACACAAAAACATTAACTTACATCAATGTCGTTTTAATAATCGCTGTTGTAGTATTATTTGGAATGCAAATAAGCAACGGTTGTTGTAAAAAAGAAAACGAAAAGAAAGATGAACGAAAAGAAGAAGTTGTTCCGATTTTAGAAGTAGAAGAAAATATTATTCCTAAAACAGAAGGAATTGTAAAAGTAGCTTATGTAAACAGCGATACCGTAGCTAAATATTATCAATTTTCAAAAGATATAACAGCTAAGCTAAAAGAAAAACAAGGGGCAGCAGAATATAAATTAAAGTCACTTTACGAGAAGTACGAAAAAGAACGAATAGCTTTCGAAAAAGAAGCTCCTGTCATGAGTCAGTCCGAAATGCAAAGAAAGGCTCAAGAGATTGGTTTAATGGAACAAGATATAATGCAAAAAGAACAAAAACTTTCTGCAAAATTAAGTCAAGCAGAAGTAGAGATAACAAATGATTACGTGTATAAAACAAATGATTTTATGCAGGAAATAGGAGCTAGTTTAGGTTATGACTACGTTATGAGTTATAGAGTAGGAGGTCCTATGCTATACGCTAATCCAAGTTTAGACATTACAAAAGAAGTAGTGGAAAAACTAAACGAAGTGTACAAAAAAAGTAAAGAAAAAAAGCAACCATCGAAGTAAAAAAAACGATTTATATAAGTAATGGAGTTTACAGCAGAGCAAATATCGGGTATTTTAGGAGGTAAAATAGAAGGCAATCCACAAGCGAAAGTAAGTGATATGGCCAAAATAGAAGAAGGAAAAGAAGGAACAATTACTTTTTTAGCCAACCCAAAATACGAAGAATTTATATACGTTACTAAAGCATCTATAGCTTTAGTAAACAATTCATTTGTTGCCGAAAGAGAACTTCCCAAAACATTAACTTTAATTAGAGTAGAAGACGCATACCAAGCATTGACTACATTACTTGGTTTCTATGATCAAGCAAACAATCAAAAAACAGGAATAGAGCAACCATCTTATATTTCAGATTCTGCATCGCTAGGCGAAAATTGTTACGTTGGGGCATTTGCTTATATTGGATCCAATGTTAAAATAGGAAACAACGTAAAGATATATCCTCATGTATATATTGGAGATGGAGTTGTAGTTGATGATAATTCAACCTTTTTTTCAGGCGCTAAAGTTTATCACAATTGTAAAATTGGGAAATCATGCACCTTACATTCTGGAGTTATTTTAGGGTCTGACGGTTTCGGATTTGCTCCAAGTGCTGCCAATGATTACAAAAAAGTTCCTCAAATAGGAAATGTAATATTGGAAGATTTTGTAGAAATAGGCTCAAACTCTACAATAGATAGAGCAACAATGGGTTCTACAGTTATACGTAAAGGCGTAAAATTAGACAATTTAATACAAGTAGCCCACAATGTCGAAATTGGAGAGAATACCGTTATAGCAGCTCAAACAGGAGTAGCTGGGTCAACAAAAATTGGTAAGAACACCATGATTGGAGGGCAAGTTGGAATAGGAGGACATATAACCATAGCCGATGAGGTGAAAATAGCAGGGCAATCAGGCGTAGGATCAAGCGTGGTTCAGAAAGGAAAAGTGCTTCAAGGTACACCTGCAATAGCTATGAGTGATAGCTTAAGATGTTCCGTTTTATACAGAAGTCTTCCAAAAATGAGAGCTCAAATCATAAAATTAGAAAATCAGTTGAAAAACGAAGAATAAGATTATAAAATGTTTAAAAAACAACACACACTAAAATCCCCAATTACATTTAGAAGCGTTGGGTTACATACAGGAGCAGTCGTCAATTTAATTATAGAACCCGCTCCAATAAATCATGGGTACAAGTTTCAACGTACAGATGTAGAAGGAATGCCTATAATACCTGCCGACGCTAATTTAGTTGTAGATACTCAGCGAGGAACAACTTTAGAAAAAAACGGAGTAAGAGTACACACTACCGAGCATTTACTAGCAGCCCTTTATGGAATGCAAGTGGACAATGCCTTAATAAAAATAGACGGACCAGAAATTCCAATTATGGACGGAAGTGCACAAGCTTTTGTCGATGGGATAGTGCAAGTAGGACTACTAGAGCAAGATGCAGATAGAGACTTCTTTGAATTTAAAGAAAATCAACCATTCGAAGACTTAGAAAAAGGAGTCGAAATGTTAGGTATTCCTTACGATGATTTTAGGTTAACAGTTATGGTGGATTACAATTCGCCTGTCTTAGGAACGCAAAATGCTTCCATGTATGAGATATCTGAATTTAAAGACAATATAGCACCGTGTAGAACATTTGTATTTTTAAGAGAATTAGAAACATTAGCTAGAGCGGGATTAATAAAAGGAGGGCATGTTGACAATGCAATTGTATTGGTAGAACGAGAAAATGTACCTCAAAGCGAATTAGACGAATTAGCAAGATTACTAGGTAAAGAAGATTTTGATATAAAAATCACAGGAAAAACATTAAATAATATTGAGCTTAAATTCTTAAACGAACCAGCAAGACATAAATTACTCGATATTATGGGCGACTTAGCACTAGTAGGAAAACCCATAAAAGGACATATTTTAGCAGCTAGACCCGGACATTCAGGAAACGTATCGTTAGCTAAACTCATAAAAGGTTTAATCAAACAACAAGCAAAAGCTGGAAAATATTTTGACCTTACAAAAGAACCTGTATTCGACATCAATGCAATAGAAAAAATGTTGCCACATCGCTACCCTTTCTTATTGGTTGACAAGGTTACAGAACTAGAAGACGAAAGAATTGTAGGGGTAAAAAACGTAACCATGAATGAACCTCAATTTACAGGTCATTTCCCTGGTAATCCAATTATGCCAGGCGTTCTTCAAATAGAAGCAATGGCACAGGTTGGCGGAATATTTTCACTCAGCAAAGTAGAAGAACCAGAAAAATATACAACTTACTTTATGAAAATAGATAAAGTAAAATTTAAACGTAAAATTATACCAGGAGATACCATTGTTTTTGAATTGTTTTTACTCTCTCCAATTAGACGAGGACTAGTAGAAATGGGAGGAAAAGCTTATGTCAACGGGCAGGTTTGTATGGAAGCCGAAATGTTAGCGTCAGTAGTAAAAGATAAATAATTTTAATCAAACGAAATCATAATATGAGTAGCAATCAGCTAAATTATATACATCCCGATGCAAAAATAGGCAACAATGTAACCATAGAACCTTTTGCTACAATATACGGCGACGTAGAAATAGGAGAAGGTACATGGATAGGACCCAACGTAGTTATTATGGACGGAGCTAGAATTGGAAAAAATTGTAAAATATACCCAGGAGCTGTAATTTCAGCCGTATCTCAAGACTTAAAATACAAAGGCGAATACACTACAACTCACATTGGCGACAATACCGTAATTAGAGAATGTGTAACGATTCACAAAGGAACTGCAGATAGAGAAAAAACCGTAGTTGGAAAAAATTGTTTATTGATGGCATATGTTCACGTTGCACACGATTGCTTATTGGGAGACAATGTCATTATAGCAAATAGCACACAATTAGCAGGTCACATAACAATAGGCAACAATGTAATTATAGAAGGAATGGTAGGCGTACAACAATTTGTAAGTATTGGCGATCATTCATTTATTGCAGGCAGTACCAATGTAAGAAAAAATGTCCCACCCTACGTCAAAGCAGCTAGAGAACCATTGTCTTACGTAGGAGTCAATTCCATCGGATTAAGACGAAGAGGATTTACAGACGAACAAGTTAAAAATGTAGAAGACACTTACAGAGTTTTATACGTACAAAACAGCAACGTTTCAGCGGGAATAAAAATAGCAGAAGTAGAGTTAGCTGAATCAACTGAAAAAGAGCAAATAATAGACTTTATTAAAGCCTCAACTAAAGGAATAATGAGAGGTTTTTCTTAATTTAAGAACTAGTTGGGCGTTCGAGCGGGCTATCCGCACTCGCTTTTTGGGGCTTTTTATCAAAAGCCCCAAAAGAGCTCAAACAAAGCTCCTATCCCTAACGCAAAATATGTTGCTAAAGTTGAAATTCAAAAATACATTGATGAATAAAAATATTCTATTTTTGTGCTATATATCATTACAATTAATCAGTTGTAACGGAGTCAAAAAAACAACAAAATCGAAAAAAAATAGCGGAGATGAATTTGCAAAAACCATTACACAAAAAGACTTAAAAACTCACCTTTCAATATTAGCTTCCGACGAATATGAAGGGAGAGAAACAGCAATGCCAGGGCAAAAAAAAGCAGCCAAATACATAGCAAATTACTTTGAAAAAATAGGGCTTCAAAAAGGATATTACGACACCTCTTACTTTCAAAACTTCCCCGTTGATGTTAAAGACCCAACCAAAATAGCCATAACAGTAGGTGGAAAAAAAATGACCTTTCTTAACGATTTTTTTTACATGGGATCTTTTGTCGATACCAGTTATACCGACCTCGAAGTAGTATATGTAAATTATGGAGTGATTGGAGAAAATTATTCGGATTACGCAGGATTAAACGTAAAAGGTAAAGCCGTTTTGCTAAAAGAAGGAATGCCAAAAGGAGTAGAAGTAAAAGGAGATTGGGACAATTGGCGAAAAAAACTAAAAGTAGCTAAAGACAATGGAGCTGTAGCCGTTTTTACCATCAATCAACATTTCGACGAACGAGTCAATAGAATCCGTTCTTTTATAGCCAACCCCAGAATGCAATTGCACAACAAAGGACAAAAAGATAAAATAAAAACATTACCAAATATCTTTATTTCTCCCGAAACAGCTCAAAACTTTTTTAACGTTTCAGTAGATTCCAAAAAAGGACAATTAACACCAAAAATTCAATTACTATTAGAAATTAATCAAGTCTTATCCTCTAGTAATGTATTGGGTTATATCGAAGGAACAGATAAAAAAGAAGAACTAGTTGTCATCACTGCTCACTACGACCATTTAGGATATGATGCAGGAGAAATTTGCAACGGAGCAGACGACGACGGTTCAGGAACAGTAGCCGTTTTAGAATTAGCTCAAGCTTTTATTAAAGCAAAAAAAGCAGGAAAAGGAACACGAAGAAGCATCTTATTTATGACTGTTTCTGGAGAAGAAAAAGGATTGCTAGGTTCTGAATATTACACCGAAAATCCTGTATATAAATTAAAAAACACAATTTGCGATTTAAATATAGATATGATTGGAAGAATAGACGATCAGCACCTAACCAACAATTATGTTTATTTAATTGGAGCAGACAAAATAAGTTCTGATTTACACGATATTAGTGAAAAGGCAAATACAGAAAAAATACAATTAGAATTAGATTACACATTTAATAGAGAAGATGACCCCAATCGGTTTTATTATCGATCCGACCATTATAACTTTGCAGAAAAAGGAATACCTGTAATCTTTTACTTTAGTGGAACACACGAAGATTATCATAAACCAACCGATGATGTAGAAAAAATAGATTTTGAAAAAATAGAAAAAACAACAAAACTTGTTTTTTATACCGCTTGGAAAATAGCTAACAGAGAAAGTAGATTGAACATTAACGAGGTAAAATAAGTCATTGGTTATATTTTCTCTATAAATGTAAAAAAAACTATTGACTTAGCTTTTTTTTACTAAAGTCTGATTTTAATAAAAAAGCAGATTAATTTAAAAATATAATATTAAATTTGTCATAGCTCAAGCATTCTTCAATAAGCTTGAACTGATTAAAATAAAACTATGTATAAAACAACAGCAAAAGAAACATTAGCAATACAAACCAAACAGGTAATGCCAAACGATACCAATGCTTTAGACACTCTATTTGGAGGAAGTCTAATGGCCTGGATGGACGAAATTGCGAGTATATCTGCATACAGACATTGTGGAAGGGTGGTTGTCACAGCTTCTATCAACAATGTTTCCTTTGATTTGCCTATTCTTGCAGGCGATTATGTGACGCTAGAAGCAAAAGTTTCTCGTTCTTTTAATTCGTCTATGGAAGTTTTTATAGATGTTTTTGTTGAAGATTCGCTCGGTAAACGAGAAAAATGTAATGAAGCAACATTTATTTTTGTAGCCATAGATCAAAAAAGAAACTTAATACGAGTACCTGAATTAATTCCAGAGACAGCAGAAGAAAAATCACGTCATAAATCGGCATTAAGAAGAAAACAGTTAAGTTTGGTTTTAGCAGGAAGACTAAATCCAAAAGACGCAACAGAATTAACATCTATTTTTTACAAAGATTAATCACAATAGCTATGAAACCAGAAATTAGTATTGAAATATTCAATCAATCAATCAAAGATTACCACGTCAAAGATAGCGTAGAAACAGCGATTAACAATCCCTTTAAAGCCGCATCAATCGAAAATTTAATGTATTTAAAAAATTGGGTCGATACCGTTCAGTGGCATTACGAAGACATTATTAGAGACCCAAACATTGACCCTGTTGCAGGAATGGAACTCAAAAGAAAGATAGATAAATCGAATCAACATCGAACAGATTTAGTCGAAAAAATTGACGATTTCTACATCGATTTATTTAAAAATGCAACAAGTAATTCTAAAGCGTTGATTAATACCGAGAGTCCTGCTTGGGTCATTGATCGTTTGTCTATTTTGTGTTTAAAAATTTATCACATGCAAGAACAAGTCGATAGAAAAGACTCTTCTCAAAGCCATAAAATTCAATGCGAACAAAAGTTAGCAATATTAAAGGAGCAGGAAATAGATTTAACCAATTCTTTTAACCAATTGTTAGAAGATTACAGTACTGGTAAAAAGAAAATAAAAGTATATCGTCAAATGAAAATGTACAACGACGATGATTTGAATCCGATATTATACGCTAAAACTAAGTAGTATTTGTGATGTTAGATTATTAATATTTTTCTTGTTAGAGGTTTATATTTCTTCAATTCCTATCTAGTATTTAAAACCATATTTTATATTGACCTATCGGCAACAAACCAACTTGATATTTGGTTGTTATTCTTCCTTTGGAAGGAGAGTAGGTTCTCGTAAAAACATTTTTTCTATTGGTTAGATTTTGAAAATTAATAGACCATTCTTGGGTTAGTTTTTTACTGTTCTTTTTAAATCCTATTTTTAAATCCAATCGCATATAATCGGGGTATTTATCTTCAAAAGCGTGTGAGTAATCATAAACCGTAACTTCTGCTAATTTACTCGCTTCCAAATCTATCGGAACATAGCGTTGTCCTCCGTTCAACATTCCTTTCAAGTCGATTAATAAAGATGACTTTGTCCCCTTACCTTCTTTAGGCTTAAAGAAAAACTCTTTTCCTACCAAAGCATTAAAAGTATAATTACCATTAAAAACAGTATTTCTTTCAATTCCATCACTTCCTTTATAATGAGCTTGGTAAATTGAGGACGTTAATAAATAATAAAATCCTTGATTTAAAAAACGTTCTAAAGTCAATTCTACACCAAGATTAGTGCCTGTTCCTTTGTTGACTAAAGTGTCGGGGAAAGAAAGGTCAAAATTAGCTCCAAAATTCAAAACAGAATAAGAACTATTTTTAACATCGACAGGAACACGGTCTAGCATTTGATAATAAATTTCAGATTTGAAACGAGAATGCTTTCCTATATTAACGTCGTATGCTAAAACAAAATGTTGACTTCTTATCATTCCTAAATTCTTATTTGGGATTACATTTTGACCACTTGCGGTTTCTACTTGTTTAAAAAACAAACGAGAAGTTGGCAACTGATTGTGTACACCGTAAGCTAAACTAATTGTGTTTTTGGGATCAATATTCCATTTCATTCCCAATCGAGGTTCAAACGAATATTTATTATTATACATAAAATATTGGGAGTGAATACCAGTATTGAACGTTAACTTTTCATTGACCCTAAACTGCCATTGAAAAAATGGTTGAAAAAAGTAAGTAGCTCCATTAAAACTAGTAAGATTAACCCATCTTTCAGGTAAATAATGATATTGACTTGGAGCAATAAGAATAGAATCTATCTCCCTATGAATACTGTCCGATAAATTGAAAAACTTTCTAGAATTATAAGCTCCTAGTTTTATTAAATGTCTTGCCGAATACTTGTAATTATAAATTATATTTAAAGATTGTTTTCCTTCTGTTGATGTATTTCTATAATTTGGATCATATAACTGAGTAATAGTGTCTAAGTAATTTCTTTTTAATTTATTAAACGTTGCATCGGTAGAAAGTGTTGTTCTTAAATATGATTTACTATTGAAACGATGAGTATTAGATAAGCCCACTACTCCGATTTTAGATATAAAAATTAAGTCTTCCCCTCCTTCCTGAAATAAATTTTCATCAGGGTTTTGTTCAGAGTCTAACAGTGCGACATCACTCAAGCCTCCTATACCCCAAAACTCTGTTTTCCCTTTTTTGGTAGGAAAGCTTAATTTAACAAATGCATCTTGATAATCAGGAACAGCTGTTCCTGTACCAAAATTCAACCCTATTAATTGAAATAATTTAAGCGTAGAATATCGATAATCAACAACATAAGATGAATATTTCTTTTTATTAATAGGTCCTTCTGCCATAAATTCCAAACCATTAAACCCAAACTGAGTTAAAAATTCATGTTTTTGATTGTTTCCTGACCTTAATTTTAAATCAAAAACACCAGCTATTGCATTTCCATATTCAGCAGGGAAAGCTCCAGTCATAAAGTCCGAGTTGTCTAAAACATTGTTGTTTAAAATACTTACAGGACCTCCTGTTGTACCGTTTAAAGCAAAATGATTGGGGTTAGGTATGTCAACATCTTCCAAACGGTAAAGTACTCCCGTAGGAGAATTTCCTCTTATTACAATGTCGTTTCGGCTATCATTAGCTCCTTGCACACCAGCAAAATTCTGAGCCATACGAGCTACATCGTTCAAGCTTCCTGCATACCTCATGGTTTCATCTATCGAAAATGTTCGAGCACTTACAGAAGCCATTTTATTTATTGTTTTGTCTTTTTCTTGTTTTGCTTCTATAACCACCTCTTCAATCATAATAGATTCTTGAAGGCTAATATTTAAAATTAATTCCTTTCCTGAAATAACTTCGACATTGGGTTTTAATTGGGTCTCATAGCCTATATAAGAAATTTGAATGGTATGACGACCAAGTGAAACACCTTCTATAATAAAACGTCCATCAAAGTCAGTTGCAGCTCCAATAATTGGGTCTTCGTCTAGCACTACAACATTTGCTCCGTACAATGGAGTTTTAGAATCTTTATCAATAACAAGTCCTCTGATACTTTGTTTTTGAGCAATAGAAAATAGACTCAATAAAAGTAAAGTAATAAATATAGGTAATTTCATATTCTTTTTGTTTGAGAATACAAAGCAAAGAATAAAACACAAAATAGACAAATATAAGTGCTTAATTGAGCTTTTTTGTGGTTAATTACTTGTGTGTTTCGAATAAAAAATCACAAATAGCGTTTTGCTATCCTTTGAAAATCAGTAAAGTAATATTACAATTCATCCCTAAGTTTTATTTTCTTAATTTTTTTATGAAATCTACTTTTTCCTTTACCATAAATCTTAACTAGAAAATAGTTTTTGTTATTTTAGTATAAGTCTTTTTATATAATTATTATTGACAGTATTTATTCTTAAAATATAGACTCCTTTTGGAAGTTGATTTAAATTCACTTTCTTGTAGTTTCCTATTTTTTGCTGTATCACTTTGCCTGAAAGATCAAGAATAGAATAATTAAGAACCGCTTCTTCTGAATAAAGATTAAAAACTCCACTAGAAGGATTAGGGTAAACGGAAAGATTATTTTGCTTATCTGTTTTTATAACAATCAAATCACTAGATGTGTGTTCTCCATTAAAATCGGTTTGTTTTAGTTTATAATAATAAACAGTATTGTTTTTTATATTATAATCTTTGTATTCATACTTAATGGTTTGTGTAGAGTTTCCTGCACCTTCAACAATTGCTATTTCTGTCCAGTTTTGAGTGTCAGTACTTCTTTCAAGTGTAAAATAATCATTGTCTATTTCAGTTTCTGTCTCCCATGTTATGTGATTATATTCGTTCACATTTATACCTTCAAATTGCGTTAACTCTATTGGTAAAGGATTATTGGTAGAAGCAAGTGTCCAATTTTTATAGAAATTAACATCGGTTTGAATCCCTGATACCGTTTTTGTTGGGTAGTTATCTGTCCCTGTAAGGGTTTGGTAATACCATCGATTGTTCGATTCGTTCCAATATTGACCGACTAATGTTCCTGCTGCTATTGTGTTTCCTGCTGCAGTTCTTTCATTGTCGTCGTAAGCAAGAGTGATTGTTCCTTTTGGATTAGTAGCATACCCTTCTTGATCTATTGTCCAAAATCGATCAATTACATTAGCAGAATTATTATTCTGCCCATTTTTTCCATACATATTTGTAACACCAGTAGGTTTATAATCTGAGTTATTCCATGAATTTGTATTGTTATTGTCTGTATGCGTACTAAAGCGAATATAACCATCATTAGAACCTGCATTTGCAATATTAAGAGTTGTTGGTATTTTTACTCCGTTTTTAGTCGTAAAAGGAATGGTGTAATTTCCAGTTGAATTAAGGATATTCCATTTTATATAATCGGTTTCGTTTTCCGATACAATGTTACCTCCACTGCCCAAAACTGTAATCGCATTGGAATTAGGATTTCCTAGTACCAAATTGGCGTTGTTAACTAATACTATAAATACATTATTGCTTAATGTAACTCTCATATTTTGAGAATACGAAAGTAGAAATAGTAAATTTAAAGCTCCAAATATTAATAATTTCATCATAAAAAGTTTTTTTTTGTTTATTCTCTTACCCAAATAAAAAAGTAATAAGTTCCGCTTTGTACCGAACCACATTTTTGAACATTGTCGTCTTCTCCCCAGTCAGTACCGTCAGTTTGAGTACCATCCATACCTCTGTTGTCAAAATCTACAGTGAAATCTCCTGTATCTCCGCAAGAATCTTCTCCTTCTAAGTATCCTACATTCCATTGATCTCCCGCAGGAAGCGTAGCTCCAGAAATAATGTTTTTACGAGCAGGAAGACCGTGTTGTGTACCATTTCCATCATTATCGTAAAAACAAATAGAAGCATCGGAAGTACTAGCTGTTAACACAGGATACCAAGTACAAGCATAAAAAGCTAAATCGACATCAAAAGTTGTTGCTCCTGAAGTTGTTTTTGCAGAAAAGCGAATGTCAGAATTTGCTCCAACCATAGGATTCATACCGTCCCATATTCCATTGTTAAGAACAGTTGGAGATAAAGTTGTTAACTCAGAATGATAAGGCATTGATTGGTCGTCAAACGCACCTTTACTAGAGGCTACCAACGTCCAGCCCCCTCCATCGGTAGTCATGTCGCAGTAGCAATCAACAGGTGCATTTCCTCCTGCTCCGTCAGGGTCTATGGTGTAATCTCCGTCTGTTGTACTTCCTGCAGCTAAATAAGCTTTACAACTGGGTTGAATGGTTACCGCTGTAATACTAGTGTTACAAGTAGTAGAACTTCCATTCATAGTCAATGTAAAAGCATCGGTCTGTGCAGCCGTTGGCGTTCCACTTCCTGTAAGTGTAACTGTTTGTATCCCCGTAGAACCGAAAGTGCCACTAGCGGAATAAGAATATCCGTTTGCGGTGTTGGTTGTTATAGTATAAGTACTCAATACATTTACGACTACATCTATTGTAATAGAATTAGCTGCTGTTAAAGCTTGTCCTACAATAGGATTTGCTCCATTAGAGATAGAAGAACAATCCATTTCGTTTTTTAGAGCTGCACCTAAACATGGTGACCAAGTACCTCCGTCATAATATTGAAGACAGTTATCAGATAGATTGTAAACCATTAAACCTGTTGCAGGAGTAGGAATAGCATCTCTTTGAGTTGTAGTCATACGAGGTAAAAGAAATCCTGTAGTGGTACTACTAATATCTACTGCTGCCGAAGGGTCTGCACTTGCTCCTGAAGAATTAATTCCTACATTTTGAGCATAGTTTGATGCTACAAAAAATATAAAAAAGAAAAGTAAAAAAATGATTTTGTTAGAAGGTAATTTCATAAAAGGGTGGTTAATTTTTTTAAAAGTATTAAATAAAATTGAAATAAATTAAATAAAAACATAAAAAGTCATTATTTGTTAAGTTTCACAAGGTTGTTCCTTGTATC
>CAMZKF010000204.1 GCA_947311095.1 uncultured Flavobacteriales bacterium | reverse complement strand
TCATGTATTAATGCCCAACGGAACAGGCTTGTATGGTAATCCTAGTTCTACCCAATCTTCGGTTGTTTGTCCAAAACCGGGTACGTATAATTATGGATTGAAAAGATTTGACGCGTATTATATTGTAACAATTGATGCTGCAAGTAGTGAGGGAATATATGCAGGAATAAGATATACAGAAGTTGACATGACGGCTAATGGAGGTTTAGGAGCGATAGTAAATTCTGTCAAAAATATTCACTTATTTGGAACTACTACAACGGAAGGGGTTAATGTAGCTAAACATGCCAATGGTTGTGATTATTGGATAATAGGTAAGGAAGTAGGAACTACCAATGTTAGGACATATTTAATAACATCGAATGGAGTTAGTAACACTCCTGTTATTAGTTCTTCTGTCGTTGCAGGAGCAGCTGCAACAGGTTCAATTAAAGTTTCTTCGAGTAATACCTTAGTCTGTATTGTAAACAGTACCTCTCCAAGTGTTGAGGTTTTTGATTTTGATAATGCAACAGGTGTATTAACTTCAAAATTTAATGACAATATGCCTTTTGTTAATTATAGGGGATATAGTGCTGAGTTTTCTCCTGATAATAATCTTCTTTATACTGCTACGTTAAATAATCGAACAATCTATCAGTATGATTTGTCTGCGACTACAAATACAGGATTTGTCAGTTCTAGAACTGCGATAGGCACAACTGCCAATACTATCGACTATAAAATGTGTGGGCTGCAACTAGCTCCTGATGGTAAAATTTATGCAGCATTGCAAGGAGCAAATAGATTAGGAGCGATAGAAAACCCTAATGTATTAGGTGTTGGTTGTAATTACAATGATAATGCAATAGCCATTTCAGGGTTAAATACAAATGGAGCAGCAATGAACGTAGTATTGGGCTTACCCGCTTTTCCTTCGTTTTTTATATTTCCTAACGATGTTGTTTACCAAAGTGCTAATTATAATGTGAATCAAAATTTTTGTAGTTCAGATTCCATTACGTTTCAAATAGGTTCTACAGGAGGGGTTCAATCCTTAGATTGGTTTGTAGCCCCTGTAAATACAAGTTTTAATACAACGCCCAACTCTTCTAGTTTGACGTATAAAATTCCTCCGCCTGCAAATGGAACTTACAAAGTTTTAGCCGTTGTAAGTTATGCTTGCTATACCGATAGTATTCACGATACTATTCAAGTTCATAATGTGCCAGCAGTAAACCTAGGGTTAGATATCGATACTTGTCTAAATGGGAATGTAGTTTTGAATCCCAACACCAATAGTTCCAATACTTTATTATGGAATGACGGATCAAATAACTTGACATTAACAGCTGCAAACACGGGACAATATTCGGTTACTGTGACAGATGTTTTAGGTTGTTCCAATGCAGATACCGTAGAGGTTGTTATAAACGAAGTTCCAGTAGCAAGTTTTACAGCAGTGCCTAATTGTCAAAATGAAATAGCTGTTTTTAATAACCAATCAACAATAACATCGGGAAATATTACAACTAATAATTGGGATTTTAATGATGGAACAAGCTCTACATTGTCCTCTCCAAGTCACAGTTATTCAAGTGATGGTAGTTATTCCGTCCAGTTAATAGTAATTTCAAATAACAATTGTAAAGACACGGCAGTAATTTCACACACCGTTTTACCTTTGCCAATAGCCGATGCAGGAGCTGATTCTGTTCTTAACTGTCTAACGCAAACCTTGGATTTAGGTGGTGGAAATTCTTCTGTTGGAAATAATTTTTCTTATTTATGGACAACAGCAAATGGTAATTTTTTGACCGCAACTAACAACGTAACAACGACTATTGATGAAGATGGATTGTATTATTTAGAAGTTACAAATAATACAAATTCATGCTCGGTTATTGATAGTGTAATGATTACAATTGATACACTATTGCCTGTTATTGATGCAGGAATAGACACGGTATTAAATTGTACAAATCCCATTTTAGTTTTAAACGGAACTAATAGTCAGTCGGGAACTTTTAGTTACAATTGGTCAACTCCAAATGGAAATGTTGCAAGTGGAGCAAGTCAAATTAATGCAACCATCGATAAAAATGGAAAATATTATTTCGCAGTAATAAATACAATAAACCATTGTTCAGCTTTAGATTCTCTTACTGTTTCAATTGACACAATCCGCCCTATTTCGGTAGTTAACAACGATACGCTAATTAATTGTATAATTCCAGAAATAGAATTATCAGGAATAGGTTCTTCTGTTGGAAATAATTTTTCTTATTTATGGACTACAAATAACGGAAATATTATAAATGGACAAACTACTCTAACTCCAACTATTAACATGGAGGGTTTTTATATTTTGAACGTAACAAATACAATAAATGGCTGTTCTAGTACTAAACAAGTAAATGTAAGTAAAGACGGTAGTGCTTCTGTAACGATTTTATATAATGGAAATTCAGATTCAATAATAGATTACTTTACGTTTAATGAGATGGTTTTTAATTTTAACGGAAGTGTTGGAACGGTAAATTGGTCGGTTGACAATAATGAAATAACGGATAATGAAAGCTTACAATATGTTTTTGAAACATCGGGAGAGCATTCTGTTTCAATTTTATTGACTAATAGTGATAATGGTTGTTTAGCCTACGATACCGTAATTGTAAATACGACACATGAATTAGAAATTCCTAATGGAGTTTCCCCAAATTCAGATGGCCACAACGATTTATTTTTGATAAGAGCATTAGAAAACTATGAAAATAATTCACTCGTAATATTTAATAGATGGGGGAGTCCTGTATTTGAAGCAGAACCGTATGAAAATAACTGGGGCGGACAAGTGAATGTAAGCAATGTTTTAGCTGGAGAAAACGTGGTAGATGGTACTTATTTTTATATTTTAAAATTAAGCGATGGAGCTAAAGAAATGGTATATAAAGGTTTTATAGATTTAAAAAGAAAATAGTTTTTGGATTTAATTTTGGATACGAACAGATTATTAATAGGAGTAGCTAAAAAAAAAGCGAATAATAAAAACCGTTGAGGTATAGTAACATTCATTTTATTTTATTAAATTTGTAGTCTATTTAATAACTGAAAAAAATAAAAATTATGGATTGGATTGTATTTCCCCTAAGAGATGGATTAGTTTGGACATTTGATAATGTTTTAGAACCAACAGGAAATATTCTTAATTATACTTGGATTGTACTTGGATTTGTAGGTCTTTTTATTTGGTTAAATATGCAAGCTAAATACAATGCTGAAGCCGAAGCAAATCCAAATCAAATCAAATAATTATAATATTATGTTTTTTAATTTTATTGGGTTAAAAAAAATTCAATGAAAAAAAACATTTTAAATAAAATTCCCATACCTATACAAGTAGTTCTAAGACTCTACTTGATAGGTATGGGAATTTTTTCGTTTTATAGGGTATTATTATTAATTTCTGACATTGATAAAACACTTGATTCTAGTTGGTATCTGTTGCTAAAATCAATGGTTATAGGTTTGCGATTCGATACCACAATATCTGATTATATTCTTGCCATTCCCTTAGTTTTAATTTTAATTAATCACTATTTATTAAAAAGGAATCAGCTTGTTTTTAAAGCCATAATAGGATTGACTTTCATTCTTTATTTACCAGCTTTTTTTATAGCAGCATTAGATATTCCATACTTTCATCATTTTTTTGATCGGTTAAGTGTCTCTATATTTTTATGGAGTAACGATACCAACGTTTCAACAGCTATGTTTTTTGAATGGGGGTACCTTTGGCCTTTAATTTCATTTTTGTTGTTGAATGTTTTGATGTTTTATCAATTAAAAAAAGTAATTATATTTTACAGACAATCAAAACAAGTTGATAATTGGAGTCATTTAATTGGCATATTATTATTTCTTACTTTGTTTTTCTTCTCGCTTAGAGGTAAAATAGATTTTAATGTCCCTCCTTTAGATACAAGAGATGCATATCATTGTGAATATTCTTATCTCAATAAGGTAACGCTAAATCCTACCTTTTCTCTTTTGAGAAGCTATTTAGACAGCAAATTAAAACGTAATGCTAAAATTAATTTAATAGATGAAACCGAAGCTATAAAAAATGTTAGACACTATTTAAACATCAAAGAAAAAGGATTGAAAAATCCAATTACTAGAACCATAAAAGGAATAGATTCTTTCGCTTTTAGACCTAATATAGTAGTTGTAATTATGGAAAGTATGACAACTCACAAACTTGGTCGTTATGGAAATCCATTGGGGCTGACACCAACTTTAGATAGTATAGCAAATAAAGGAATTGTTTTCGATAATTTTTATTCAGCAGGGATTCATACTTTCAATGGTATTTTTTCAACTTTGTTTTCTTATCCTGCTATTTATCGTAAACAACCTATGAATACCTCTCCCATTAATGAATATTATGGAATGCCACAAGTATTAAAAGAAAATGGATATCAGACCTCTTTTTTTACAACCCACAACGAGTTATTCGATAATGTAGGAGGATTTCTTACTGCAAATTCTATCGACCGAATATATTCAGACAAAGATTATCCTAAAGAAAAAATAATTGGAACTTGGGGAGTCGCAGACGATTATTTGTTTGAATACGGAGTAACAAAGATGAATGAAATGACTAAAATAAATAAGCCTTTCTTATCGGTGTTTATGACTTGTAGCGATCACGCACCTTATACATTACCACCTTATTTTAAACCTAAAAACAAAAAAATAACACAGCAAATAGTAGCCTATGCCGATTGGTCAATCAGTCAATTACTTGAAAAAAGTGCCAAAGAACCTTGGTTCGATAATACCATATTTGTTTTTGTAGCAGATCACGGACAAGCAATGAATGTAGTATATGAAATGCCATTGAGTTTAAATCAAATACCGTGTATTATTTATGCTCCAAAATTGTTAAAACCTAAAATTGTCACTAATTTTGGAATACAGTTAGATGTCTTTCCTACGCTAATGGGGTTAATAAACCTTTCTTATAAAAATACGACCATGGGAATAGATTTATTGAAAAACAAAAGAGAATACGCTTATTTTAATGGAGACGATAAATTTGGAGTAATAAACGATTCGTTGTTTTACATTTATAAAGATACGGAAGACGAATACCTTTATCGTTATAAAACTAAAAATATTACAAATTTAAAAGACGCTTTTCCTCAACAGAAATTAGAAATGAAAAAATATGCAGCTTCATTTTTACAGACTTACCAAACAATACTCAATAAAAACCTAGAGGGAGAAAAGTATTAAGCTCATAAGCTATAATAGCTAAACTGTTTCGTTATATTTGCACAAAAAATACACAAACACAAATGATTAATTTTATTACAGAGTTAACCTTAACAGAATGGGTTGGGTACGCAGCTTCTATTGGCGTTCTTGTTTCATTTCTAATGAAAAATATAGATACCTTAAGAAAAGTAAATTCCATAGGATGCTTACTTTTTGTAATTTATGGATTTATGTTACCTTTAAGAGCTGGAATGCCTATTATAATTACGAATGTAGTTATTTTACTTATAAATATTTATTCTCTCTTGAAAAAAGGAAATTAATGCACCAAACACAGCTATATTTTATAGTGATAGGTATTTTAGTCTCTTTTCTGATAGCTTATTTTTCGGCTAAACATCAGAAAAACCAAGGACATTCATTTGTTCAAACTTTTTTGTTTGGCTTTTTAGGTTTGGTTGGATTTACCTTTTGGTTTTGGCAATGGTGGTTTAATATTAAATAAATTATGAAAATATTTTTAACTCTTATTTTCTTATTTTTCTCCTTTATGTTCTTTGGGCAAAGCGATACCTTACCTGAAGTTCAAATAGAAGCTTCTAAAATTAATTTACCTTCTCAAACCTATAAAACAATTGAATTACCAATTGGAAATAACGGAAACCTAAGCGACGTTCTAAAAAAGAATTCAAGTTTATATTTAAAATCGTATGGAATAGGAAACTTAACTTCTGTTTCGATTCGAGGGGCAAAGGCAAGTCAAACCCAATTAGTTTGGAACGGATTTACAATAAATTCACCTACACTAGGACAAAATGATTTGGCAATTAGTTCAGTTTCTTTGGTTGACAATGTTTCTTTATTTTTGGGAGCTAGTAGCCTTGTTAATTCTAGTGGAGGATTGGGAGGAGCAATTCAATTGATGAACAAACCTGATTTTACAAAAGGTGTTAATTTATTTGTGTCTAAAAAAATGGGGAGTTTTGGTATTGATAATACGCTTTTGAAGGTAAAAGCAGGAAATCATAAATGGCAATCATTTTCAGGAATTTCAAAAAAACATGCCGATAATAATTTTAAATACCGAAATTTTTTAAAGAAAGAACCTTCCATTGTTCGTCAACAAAATTCGCAATCGGATCAAATAGAATTTTCTCAAAACGTGTATTTTAATCATTCATTAAAACATCAGTTTAGTTTTAAATCTAATTTTCTTGCTAGTCAACGTTACCTACCTCCGATTATGGGAGTAAAAACTAGAGGAGAACATCAAGAAGATAAGGCTCTTAAAACAATGTTGGATTGGAGTTACAAATCGGAGCACTATTTTCAGCAAATGGCTATTGGTTATTTTTACGATTATTTAAATTATATAGATACTGCCTCAGCTATCGATTCTAAAGTGAGTACCAACTCAATAAAATATTATTATAAAGGAAAGTACTATATTACCGATTACATTCAGCTAAAAGGAGGGGTTAATCTATCTAAAATAACAGCACAATCTTCGGGTTTTGAAAGTAATAAGCAACAGTTTAGAAATTCTATATTTTTAGAATATCAACAGATTTTTAAAGGCAAAATGTCATATACATTGGGGCTTAGAAAAGAAATAATAACAAATATTTCTACACCTGTAATTCCTATTGTTGCCTTTAAATGGAATAAATGGAAAAAGAGTAAATTGTTTGCTTCTGCCGCCAAAAATTATAGAACTCCAACCTTCAACGATTTGTATTGGAAGCCAGGAGGGAATATAAATTTGCTTCCCGAAAATGGATTGATTACTGAACTTGGATTTCAGAATAAAAATAAGATAGCAAACATTGAAATTACAGCTTATTATTCGTTAATTAAAAATTGGATTCAGTGGTTGCCTAGCGATAAAGGCTATTGGCAACCCCAAAACATAAAGAAAGTAGCGTCTAAAGGAATAGAATTTTCCCTTGCTAAAAAAATAAAAATAAAAGCAATAAAATTAGCATTAAAATCAAATTATAATCTGGTGCTTTCTACCAATAAATCGACGGTTGTAAATAACGACGCTTCAGTTGGAAAACAATTAATATATGTCCCAAAAAATGTAGCCAATATTTTTATGAATGTTACTTATAAAAAACTTTCATTGCAATACAATCAAACTTACAACGGGAGTGTTTTTATTGATGCTGCAAACAAAACCTACATGCCTTATTATGCTCCTGCTAGTATTTATTTTAATTGGAAAATTACCAAACAAAAAGCAAAAAATAATGCTAACTTAGGTCTTAAAATAGAAAACATCTACAATGAAGAATATCAAATAATGGCAAATAGACCTATGCCGGGAAGGTATTATATGATTGTTTTAAAAATAGAATCGAAAAGATGAAAAATTATAGTTACCTATTAATAATGATGTCTTTTTTATTTCTTTCGTGTAAGAAAAAAAAGTAGGACCTCAGCGAATAGACGGAAATTCTTATTATAATGAAGTAGGACAGAAAGTAATAATAGGTTGTGAAGGTAATTTTGGTTGGGGAAATGCAACGCTATCGGTTTACAATTCATTATCAAAAAAAGTAACCAATAATGTTTATGAAACTCAAAATGGTGTTGCTCTTGGAGATGTGTTGCAATCTTCAACTTTGTTTGAAGGAAAACTATTTGTAGTTGTCAATAATTCTAATAAAATAGAAGTCCTAGATACTGCAAATTTTATTTCTATGGGTGTAATTACAGGCTTGACTAGCCCTCGTTATTTTATAGGGATTAATTCTAGTAAAGCTTATGTATCTGATTTGTATTCCAATAAAATTTCAATTGTAAATCCAACCACATTTCAAGTTGTAGGCGAAATAAATACAGGAGGATGGACAGAAAAAATGCTATTGTTTGATAATTCTATTTTTGTGACTAAAAAAGCCACCAATCAAATTTTAGTCATTGATAAAAATACCGATGTAATTACCGATTCTATTACCGTAGGTCGAGAGCCCAATAGCTTGGTTTTAGACAATCAAAATAATTTATGGGTGCTTTGTAGTGGAGGAATAAACGAGACTATCCCGCAGTTGTTTAAAATTGACGTATTCAATCATAATGTAGTTTCAACTTTTGATTTTCCTTCGGTTGCAGACTCTCCTAGTTCTTTGACGACTGATAGTAGTAAAACGGTTCTTTTTTATCTTAATAATGGTATTTGTAAGCATACTGTTAATTCAACTTCTATTTCAACATCTCCTTTTATTTCAAATTCAACATCTATTTTCTACGGGTTGGGCGTAAATCCTTTTAACAATGAAATTTATGCAGCAGATGCAATCGATTACGTTCAAGCAGGAAGGGTTTTTCGATATACTATAAATGGTGAAGAGTTAGCTAGTTTTTCGACAGGAAATATACCTCAAGATTTTACTTTTATTCCAATTGAACATTGAGAATAATTAATTTATTTCGCCTTTTTCGGATAAGATAATGGCAATGTTTTTTGTGCTTTCGAAACGAGAAAATATAATGATTAAAATAACCGTAAACGGAACACTTATAACCATTCCAAAAATTCCCCAAATTGAACCCCAAATTGCTAAAGAAAGAATAATAATTAGAGAACTAACGTTCAATGATTTTCCTACTATTTTTGGTTCTATTATATTGCCAACAATGAGTTGTGTTAATCCTAGTAATAATAAAACTAATAGGGCAGGTTCTATTTCTCCAAATTGCAACAATGCTATTATTGTAGGAAACAATACCCCAATTAAAGCTCCGATTACAGGAATAAAATTGAATAGAGAGATTAAAAAAGCCCAAAAGAAAGGACTATTGATGTCTAATAAAATTAAAATTACATAACTGCTAATACCAGCAATTAAACTCACTAAGGTTTTTAATACAATATAGTTTCCTATTGATTTATCAATGTCGGCGAAAAGAGATTTGGCTTTTAAGTGCTTTTCTTCGGAGGTATAAATGTATTTTAGCTTGTCGCTAGAAACAGACTCTTCTAAAAATAGAAATAAAATGTAGATTAAAACCATAAATAGTGTCCCAAATAATGATGATATTTCGGCTATAATATTTTTTATGATTTGACTAAAATCAAAGTTGATTAAATAATCGGAAAATGCCGTTTTTAGGTTAATGTTAAACGTTTGGTTTATTAAATCTGTAGCTTCTGTTACATTGTTTTGATATAGAGGTAAGGCGTTTTTTAATTCGTTAATATTGACTGCTAATACCGATGAGAATAAGCCTAAGATACTAAATACAATAAGGGTAGAAAAGGAACTTCTCAACCATTTTGGAACGTGTTTTTTTATCCAGCTTACTTTATCTATAAAATCTCTTATTTCTTTAATGATAAACCATATTGCCATTGCAATAATTAAAGGAATTAGAATTTCTTGAGCCAAAATCAATAATGCAATTGTCGCAATAATAATGATTAATAAACTAGCTATTTTGGTAGTTTTCATTGTGGTGAGTGTCTTCTTTTGCGTTAAGGGTAGTAGTGGTTAGCTTTTTGATTTTTATATTAGTAGCACTGGGTTTAAAAGAGCGATTTTATGAGCTCCTTTTAGACTTAGTGCTACTTTTATGAAAACCCAAAACTAGAAACGGATGACCTGTTTAAACGCTCTTGTTATGCTTCTTGTAATGTTAAGTAATCTTCTATTTGGGTATAAATATAGTCTAAATCATCGTTGGAAATACAATATGGAGGTACAATTACAATTACATTTCCCAAGGGGCGTAACAAAACACCTTTAGATAAAAAGAATTTATAAGCATCTTTTCCTTTGTCGTTGAAATAAGAAGAAGCTTCGTTTGTTTTTAATTCTATAGCTAGAATTGTTCCTAAGTTTCTAGCTTCGTTTACCAAGTTATGTTCGTTCATTTTTGCTGAAAATTCAGCTTGTTTTTCGCTTATTCTCGCTATATTTTCCCAAGTATGTTCTTCTTCAAATAAATCTAATGCTCCATTGGCAGCCGAACAAGCAATGGGGTTTCCAGTGTAGGAATGTCCGTGCAAGAATGTTTTTGATTTGTCGTCAGAATAAAAGGCGTTGTAAACCTTGTCGTTTACAGCTGTGATTCCTAATGCCATAAAACCACCTGTAAGCCCCTTAGATAAGCACATAATGTCGGGTTGTTCTTGCATGTAGTTAGAGGCAAATAGTTTTCCTGTTCTTCCAAAACCAGTAAACACTTCGTCGGCAATGGTAAGGACTTCGTATTTTTTACAAAGTCCAATTAGTTCCGATAAAATACCAGCATCGTGCATCAACATTCCACTAGCTCCTTGTACCAAAGGTTCGTATATAAAACAAGCTATTTCGTTGGTTGCCAGTTCTTCTTCAAAGGTGGCTAAAACAGCTGTTCTATTTTCTTTTTGTGGTGGGTCTATAAAAACACTATCAAACAGCATGGGTTCAAAAGGTGTATTCATATTATCTATCTGTGTAGCACTCATACTCCCAAAAGTATCACCGTGATAATCGCCCTTAAAAGCGATTATTTTGTTTCTTGCTTTGCCTTTGTTGTGCCAATATTGAATCGCCATTTTTAAAGCAACCTCGTTGGCAGTAGAACCGTTGTCGGAAAAGAAAAACCGTTGTATATCCGTCGGTGTTATTTCTGCCAATCGTTTGCTCAACTTCACCGCCTGAGGGTGTGTAAAACCTCCAAAAGCAACGTGTTCTAGTATTTGTACTTGTTTGCTTATTTCATTGGCTATGTGCGGGTTGCAATGTCCGTGTGTATTGACCCACCAGCTCGAAAATCCGTCAATGTATTTTTTCCCATCTTCGTCAAATACGTAAGTTCCTTCTCCTTTTATAATAGGTAGAATGTTGGCATTCTTCATTTGGTCAAACGGATGCCAAATGTGGGCTTTGTCTTCTTGTTTTATAATCGAATCTTTCATTGCTTGTTGGTGTTGACGTTGTTTAGTATTTCTTGCTGTTCTTTGGTTAGCGTTACGCCGTTGTTGTTTAACCAAAAATCAGATTTTGGTTCTTGGTCTCGTTCGTATAACGAGGTTTTTTTATATTTTATATTTTTATCTAAATCTATGTATTCGGTCGTAGCAGAGGTTACCACTACGTCGCTCGTAAAACGGAATAAATCGTCAATGGTCGTTTTTTTATTGTTGGCATTTATACCAAGTAACATATCTTTCATTACATATTGTGGATAATAGTTGTTTTGGCTATAATGATAGGCTATTTTATATTTCAATATTTTTGTTTTAATTAGTATTCCTAAAAAATTAATTTCCTTAAATTTATCGTTTACCTTTTCCATTTCTACCTCTAATATTGCTTCATTTTTAGCATCGATTATTATGGTAATTTTATTTAAAGCTTCATCTATTTCTTTTTTTGGATTTAAAACAATTGTTTTGTATTCGTCTCCATTACTTTTTTTAGAAGTTCGGTATTCAAAAGTGTATTTACTCGCTTCTTTTTCTTTACAATATTTAGTCAAAAAATTAAAATCAGTAACATCAAAAATCTCTTGTATTTTGTTGAACGAAGTCAAATCCATATTTACTTCCTTTGTTTCTTTTACTTTTTCTACTACTCCTTTTAGTTCTATTGCTCTAGCATCAACTACTTCTACGTCTGCCTTGCTTTTTTTTACATTTTTTATGTAGTATTTCAGTATTCCGTCCGAATATTTGGTGTAATCCTCGTCTGCCTTTACAAACTCTCTGTAGTAAGTCGTAAGAATCAATGATTTTTGAAGTTTCTCTTTCGATTTTTCGATGTAGCTCAACATAATTTCATAAATCGGTTGGGTTGTTACTATTATTTCGTCTAGCAAATTTGTTTTTGGTGTTAATTCATAGGTTGTTTTTCCTTTTGTAACTGTTAATTTAGTGGTCTCATAATTGAGGTGAGAAACCAAAAAAACAGTAATAGCTTTGTTCGCATTCAGTTCAAATTCACCGTCAATATTACTTACTGTACTAGTTGAATAGTCGGTACTTCCAATAGCAACGTAAGGAATAGGAAGCTTAGTCTCTGCGTCAATTATAATTCCTTTTATGCGTGTGTTTTGAGCAGCAAAACAAGGTTTGTAACGAGTAGGAGTGCAATCAATATTATTTTTTTCATAATCTTATTTTTAGCATTATTATTTGGGCGTTTATACAGGCTATCCACTTGTAGTTTTGGAATGTAACTCAAGCTATACTAAACTCAAAAGGAGCTCGTAAAATCGCTCTTTTTAGTCAAGTATAGCTAGTTTTACACTCCAAAAGCTAACGTTTCTATCCCTAACGCAAAAGTAATTTTTTTTAACTAATTTCAACGCCGAATGAAGTAACCAAACCAGCTAAGTTATCGTTCAAAAACTTTGCTTTTTTTACTTTATTTGTCAGTGGATGAATCAAGAAATGTTTAGCTGTTCTAAAGTCAGCTTTTTCTAAATTTGTATTTTCAAAAATCGCACCATTCAATTCCGAATCGTCGAAACTAGCTCCTACAAGATTAGCATTTGAAAAATCGACTTCATTGAGCAAACAGTTGTGAAAACGAGTTGATTTTAAATCCATTTTGTAAAACGAACTATAATTAAGGTTGCATTCTGAAAAGCTAATGTTGAGTAAAAAAGGAATAGTATTCGAAAAATCAATTCCAATTAATTTACAATTTTCAAAACTTACCGTTTTCAAAGCTGTATCAAACAATTTGGTATTACTAAGGTTGCAATCGGTAAAAGTACAATCGATAAACAAATATCGAGAAAAATTTTTGTTTTCAAAATTACAATTAAAAAAGTGGCAATCGCAATATTCTGCCATTTCTAAATCCGTAATATTTTCCAACGATTTGTCTTCTACGTATTGCATTAATCTTCTATATCTTCAATGTCTTCTCCTGTAACTGCTTCCGATACATTTATAATGTGATCGCCTACACGCTCCAACGACGAAAATATAGTACTGTAAATCAACGAAGCTTCAATGTTGGATTCTTCTGTTCCCACATTTTTGAGGTGTTTTTTTCTTAATTTATTTCGTTTTTTATTAATCTGCTGTTCTACTGCAAAAGCTTCAGTAAGCGAAACTTCTTTAAAGTCTTTAGCCAAGTTTTCATTCATGAGTTCAAAAGCTTTTTCGACCAAGTCAAGCATTGTATTTATGCCATCTCTTTGTTTTGGTGTAAACCAAGCGTTATCCGACTGTTTTTTCTCCAAAGCCTTACTCATTTGGTAATAAACATCTCCGATTCGTTCCAAATCGGTTACTATATTTACCATGGCTCTCAATTGTACCGAAGCATCTTGACTCATCTCTTGTTGAGATGCTTTACCAAGGTAATCTGCAATTTCCAATTCTACTTTATCGGTTATATTTTCATATTTTTCAATTTTCTTATACATTGCTTTTTTCTCCTTTTTATCAGAAGTGTTAATAGCAATTCTAAGAAATCCATTCATACGAGCTGTAATTTCTCCAAATTTAGCAACCTCTTTTTTAGCTTCCAGTATCGAAATTTCAGGAGTTAACATTACGTTAGAACCAATGTATTCTAATTTAAATTCTTCATCTTCCTCTGTTTTCGAAGGAGTGAATTTAATTACTATTTTTTCTATAAATTTAACAAACCAAACAAGTATTAAGGTATTTATAATATTAAAAAAGGTGTGGAATAAAGCTAAGGTTCTTAAGTTTTGTTCGTTTTGACCTTGTATTTCTTTTCCAAAGAAAGCCATTAAATCAACAGTAATGCTACTTACAAAATTCACAAATGGAAAAAAGACAATAAGCATCCATATTACTCCAAAAATATTGAACAATAAATGGGCTCTAGCCGCTCGTTTAGAATGTACATTTCCAATCATAGCAGCCAAGTTGGCTGTAATGGTAGTTCCTATGTTTTCTCCCAATACTATAGCGGCAGCAAATTCTAAAGGCAATCCTTCCGATACAAAAATAAGTGTAAGTGCCATTGCAGCACTAGAAGATTGAACAATTATAGTTAGAATTGTTCCAATTAATACAAACAATAAAATAGCAGGATACCCTCCCGAACCTAAATCGGTAATAAAGTTTATAAAATCTTGATTTTGTTCTAAATGTAACGATTTTACCTCTCCTTTTAGGGCTGAAAGCCCCATAAATAACAATGCAAATCCAATTAGAAACTCACCAAAAGAACGCAATTGGTCTTTATTAACAAACAACAATGGAACTCCAATAGCTAAAATCGGTAAAGAATAAGAAGCTAAACTAAACTTTGAAAACCCTAACAATACAAGCAACCATGCCGTCATTGTAGTTCCAATATTAGCTCCCATTATTACACCAATTGCCTGACGAAGCGAAAGTAAACCTGCGTTTACAAAACTAACAATCATTACCGTAGTAGCCGACGAAGATTGTATAATTGATGTTGTAACAAAACCTGTAAGAACACCTGATAGGCGATTGGAAGTGATGGCTTTTAAAATCCCTCTTAACTTATCTCCTGCTGCTTTTTGAATCCCTTCACTCATGATTTTCATCCCATAGATGAAGAATCCTAATGCTCCTACGATAGATAAAATACTAAATAATCCCATATATACTAGTTTCATTTTGTTCTATTAAACCAAATTCGATACTTGATTCAATAAAATGTTACTTTACAAAGATAATTGAATCAAGATTTATCTAAATTGTTTTCGCATTAAGTAATTGTTAATTGTAGTCTTTAATATTAATTTAATGTTAATTATGTTTTTTTTAGGACTAAAGTTTTATAGCAAATTTGCATAAAAAGGTTATGCTTTCATTTTATCTAAAGCGAATAGATATTTAAAAGTATTTTTATTTATTTGCTCTTGGCTTTGTATTCCTGATGCTATCAATTTAATTGCTCGCTTTCTAATCTCGGGTTTTGTTGCTGAATCAATGATTATAAAATTGTTTTCCATAGTTCGAAGGTAGATTTTTATAGCGTGTAGCTTAGTTATATTACCGAGGTGTTACAATTCTCGAAATATTGTTTGAGCGAGGGATTGAACGGTTTGTTTGAACTCTTTTTCAATTTTTTATTGAAAAAAGTGAGTAGTGAAAGCCCGACTATTTGTTTTTGGCTTTTTTTGACAAAAACAAATAGTCGCTCCCAAAACTTTATGCTACATTTTTTGGAAAAATTGAGTTGTTTTTCCTTCTTTTGTTTTAATCACAATGCTGTATAGACCTTGTGGAAAATCTTTAATGTCAAGAACTGATTTTTTATTTTTTAAGGTTCCTTTTTTTATAATTTTACCGTTTAAATCTATGATGTAATAACTTTGATTTTCTTGTGCTATCTCAATATTAAGAATTGATTTTGCAGGCGAAGGGTAAATTGACAAAGCGTTATTTTTATTTTCTTCTACACTCGAATAATAACCGTGAACTGCTGATGTGTCTGATGTGCAGTTGGGATTGTTTACAATGTATATTTGATAGTCTCCATCGCTAGACATTGTGATGCAATTTTGGGTGGAGATTGGCGTTCCGTTTAGTAACCAGTTATAATTATCGGCTGTTACATCTGTGCATAAATCGTTTCCATTGACAACAATAGAAGGGCTTGGAGCGTTAACAGATTGGATTGCAAAGGTAGAGTCAAACTGTTTTTGACAACCAAAACTATTTTTGGCTATAATATAAAAGGTTTCGTTGGTATTGATTGTAGCGTCAAAATAAGCAGAATCGTTTGATAAAATTGCTGTATCTACAATTTGATTAGCTCCGTTCATTAAGTAGTAATCGACATCATTTTGTTTTGTTGTAAGGTTCATTGAATATGTTTCTCCTTCGCATATTTTTAATGCATTCCAATCGAATAGGAAGGGTGTTTTGTAATTTATATTCTCGTTATAAATGTCTTCTATTTCTTGAATTGATAATTGTCGTCGATAAATTTTAAAATCGTCGATGTTTCCTACATATTGTTGCGTAGTAGATAAACCTCCTCCTCCTGGTGTGTCTTGGTCGTTTCCAATAATAAACGCTCCGTTTGGTACTTCTAATTCTCCAGGGTTGAAATAACCATTTCTTGTAATAGCTGCTACTCCATCTACATATAAGTTTCCTTGTCCTTCTTTACATGAAGCTGCAAATACAATGTGATGCCACTGATTGTCATTGACTATTGGAGCTGTAAAATGTTTTGCTCTTTCATTCATTGTGACCTCTAACGACCCGTCATTTTTTAGGTATATCAATAATTCGTTTCCTCCTATAGAACTAGCTGCTGATACAATTCCATCGCCTGTTGATGTTGTTTTCATCCAAAAAGAAATGGTGATTTCTTCTGCTCCATCTATTGATTGACTAGGTAAAGTAATTAAGTCTTGATAGTTTGTAAATTGATAAGCATTGTTTGGGTTACCAAACCTTCCAGTTGTTAATGTTGCTCCGTTTACTGTTCCATTTGGTACATTTTGAGTTTCTTCTTCTGCATTTCCGTCGAATTTGAACCACGAAAATAAATTGGAAGGATAAGTTAATGAATCAATATCATTATAAATTTTGTCGGCTACGGTAATGGTAACAGGTACTCTATCCGATTCTCTCCAGAAATTATCGGCAGAAACCCAATATGTTGTTGTTTCGGTTATGGTTGTATTCAACGTAGAATCGGTATTTGATATCAAAGAATTTCCTTCTCTTGTTTTGTACCATTTGTAATTACCTTGCGTTGTTCCTGTTGTAATAAAATCGACTGTTGCTCCTTCGCAAATTGTATCGTTGGTAATGGCTGTTATTTCTTTTAATCCTTTATTATACAAATCTTCTATTTGAAGACCACACAATGCGTCGTTGTAGAAATAAACTTCGTCTAAAGAGCCTTTAAATTGTTGATTCGGATCTAGGTTTCCCCCCTCCTGCTCCGTCTTGATCGTTTCCAAAAAGTAGAGAAACTACATCTAAATTTCCTGTTGGGTAAACAGAGCGTATATTTATTATTCCATTTATATACAGTTTTCCTTCGCCTGTGGTACCATTTCTGGTAACAGCTATGTGTGTCCATTCGTTTAAACGAACAGTATCTTTACTCGATACTGAAGTGTTTTTGATAATTAAAGATAACTTTTTTGTTGAGCCACTGTAATAAACTAAAACTTCGTTTCCTATTGTACTAGATGCAGCTGATAAAAGTCCATTTCCATTTTCGGTAGGCTTTATCCAAAAAGATGCTGTGAAATTACTTTTGTTATTTAATACTGCGGAAGGAAAGTCGGCTGTATTGGGGTAAGATGTAAACAAGTAAGCATTGTTATTGTTTCCATTTCTATCGAAAGTTGGTGTGATTCCATTTACTGAGGCGTTATAATTATTAGGCGAACTATCTTGTGTATTTCCTGTAAAATCGTATTGAGCTTCTAAGGCATTTGCAGGGTCTAAATCGGGTTGGGTTGATGGCTTTAATTCGTTTTCGTTAATAGCTAAAGTGTAAAGGACATTTCCATTAACGTCTTTTCCTTTCATGGTGCAAACTCTATTGCCCACGGGTCCAGTAATCTCTATTTTTCCGTAATTATGAGTTTGGTTAATTTCGATAAATAAATCGGCATATCGATAATGTCCGTTTCCTGCATTGGAAGTTAGTGGCGAACAAGTATATTCGTAAATAGGGTAAGTCGAATTACAATCGGGTTGGTATTGACCAAAGTAAGAACGGTGAATGTCTCCTGATAGAAAAATAACCCCTGAAATATTATTGGCATAAATAAAATCGAATAATTCTTCTCTTTCTCCTGTTTGGTAAACGTATGTTTCGGAACCATTTCTAATTTGAGGAATAACAGTAACAGAGCCAAGGGTAATAAATTTGAACGTAGCTGTAGAGTTTAACAAAGCTTCTTTTAACCAATCTAATTGTTGACGACCAAGATATTCGTAGCGAGATTTGTAATAACGAGAGTCTGTCATAAAAAAATCAGCATCCTCATATTGATAAACTCCATAAATTCCTTCTTCTGCTTCTTGGTATTTGTAACCAGAGTTTGGCCAAAATGATTTGTATAATTCTGTAGTGCGTAATTTTCCAAAGAAATCTTTTGTCCCATTGTCATAAGAATAATCATGGTCGTCCCATATTCCAAAATGAAATCCTTGTTTCATAAAGTTTTTTCGTTTTGAACTTTCTGTTTTGTAATACATGTAAGTATCAAACATTAGCTGTCTATCTAAGTTTTTGTTAGAGGGTAAATAGATTTGATCGCCCAACCAAAGCATAAATTCTGATGATGTCTCTGAACTCATTTGATCAAAAATATCTTCTCGTACAAATTTTACACTTCCTTGATAATATTGATAAGCACAACTTCCCGTAAGAAAAGAAAAATCATTTACAGTATTGTCGGGAACAGTAAAATTAGTACGTGTACTATCTGTGGCTATGTTATTTTTATAAATAATTGCATAATATTGGTTGTTGGGAACTAAATTTCTAAATACATAAGTATAGAGGCAACTATCTCCTACGCAAAGTTCTTTGGTTTCAGTAGTTTGAACCAATAGATTTTGAGTTACGTTTTTTAAGGCAATATGAAAAACATTACTTTGATTTCCTTTTCCTAAAATAAAATTGACCGATGTAATAGAATCTGTTACGGCTCCTACCATAGGACCGTCAACGAGATGTTCTGCTTGTGTTTGTGAAAAATTAATGAAGGATACACAAATAATTAAACTAATTAGTATAACTTTTTTCATGTTTTTTTTTACTAAAGTACAACTTTATAAACAACCACAAAATCGGATTCATAAAATTTTTCAAAATTCTTTTCTGCGTATTCTATTTGTTGTTTTTCGCAGGGAATGTCGGTTTCTCCATATCCAAACACGACAAGGTAATCTATTTTGTATGTTTTGTCTTTTATGGTTGTTTCAAAGTAGCAGTTAGCATTTTCTTTAAATTCCTTTTCTATATTCAATTTCCATTCTACGGGGAAGTAATCGTGTGCAGCTTCGTAGTTTTCTAATATAATTTGAGGTTTGTTTGCTCCTAGTAAGTTTGAAAGGTGAAAGAAATCCCAAATGAATAATTTTCGTATTGGTTTTATGATACTGTTTTTTGGGATAAGTTCTGCTACTTTTAGCATTTCTTTGGCTTTGTTATTTCTATAAATAGCCCATTTTTCGATGTCGTTTATTCTTCCATATTGAAAAACAAATAAAAGTAATGTAATACTCCATACTAGGTATTTATTGTAAGACTGAACAGCTAACCATAAAATCCAAAATAAAAAGCCTAAATACAAGATTCGTTGAGAAAACACTCCTGCATAACCAACATCGTCGGGCATATAAAAATACAAGACAAAGGAAATCAGCATCATTATAAAAAACACTGTTCCTTTTTTTCTGTTTTTTCGCCAAAGTACTACAAAACTCAATACTATTAATATAAACCAGAGGGGAGTAAACTTTTGATTGGCATCAAAAACAGGTAAAAACCACATTTGAATTGCACTTTTCCACAAATCGATATAATAAATATAACTGTATGAGGCTTCTCTTTTTAGCACAAAAGAGAGGCTTAGAAAAATAGAAGGAAGAGCTGGCAATAAAGCTTTTTTTCCATAATTATAGATGTTCCATATATTTTTGGACTTGATAGCTTCCTGTATAGTAAATATTCCTATCGTTAAGCATAGTATTGCAAATGTAAACGAATGCGATAAATAGGTTATAAAAAACAATAGTATTAACGCCCCATAAAAATTAAGGTCATTTCTTTCTTTGTTCAATATCCAATACCGAAGTGTGATAAATAAAAAAATAATGGCAATAGAAAAATTATAAAATCCTGCTATAAATAATCCATTATAAATAAATGGAAAGATAAAAATACTTAACCAACCTGCTTTTGGATTTACAGTTAATACCAGTTTTCGAAAAGCCCAAACGATTCCCACTACATATAAAATATGAAGTAATTTTAAGGCTAAAATAGGCGACAAAAACAATAAGAAAAAGCTCAATGATAAATGCCCTATATAATTAGGTACTATTTCGGTATTAATCTTATAAAATGCTGTTACGGTTTCGTTTCCTGCTATAATTTCGTTAAACAATTTTGCATTGTAAAGGTGGGAAGAACCATCGAGGGTAAGCATTACATCTACTGAGAATAATGGGAGTAGGTGTAGGATTAGGAAAATGAGGAAGATTAGTTTTTCTTTAAACATTTAATTTCTTCTTAGTTTTTAAGTATTCAACTAACTTAAAACCTTCCATAGTATGTTTTAGTGGTATTCGGTACACAAAATATTTTTCCCCCTTACTATTTTTTTGAGGCTCTTTTATTAATGATTTTTCTATTATTAGCTTTTTCATATAACTAACTTCAATCATTCTAAGTGAGTTTTCTAAAGGTTCGTCTTTTTTTCTTTTATAGATAGCTATTAATATAGGTGTTTTTGTTAATTTCATCATATTTAAATGCTTTTCTAAGTGTTCAGCATTAAAATAAAAAAAGTAATATTTCTTTTTTCTATCCCACTTTATATTCCTACACTTTACTTCTATCTCTAGATTTCCATAGTTTCGTATCAAGAAGTCGCCACGTTTTATATTTAAAAAATCCTTTGTTACATTTGTATATCCTTTAAATGATTCTTGATCTTGACTTAATTCTTCAATCATGAAATTGTTTTCTATGGATTGTTTTCTGAATAATTCTTGAGCTTTTATTCCAACCCTATGCCAATCATGAGAAAAATTAACAAACCTATTGGAATGCTTTAGCATTGTTGGTTTCCATTTTTTTTCGCCTTCGTATATGATTGAATGCTTTTCTAGGTTGAAATTAGCTAAGTCATTTATTTTCTCTACATAATGATATTGCATATCATCTGTATTTGTTGGCTGTACAATTATATGAAATCCCATAAATATTTATTTCAAATTTAAAACCTCATCTCAGGAATAACGCCATCAATAATCAAATTACCTTCTGTAGCTTTTTGTATATCTTCAACCGAAACATCTGGAGCTCTTTCTAGTAATTTAAAACCTCCTTTTACCACTTCTAAAACAGCTAAGTTGGTTACAATTTTCTTTACACAACCAACTCCTGTTAGAGGTAACGAACATTTTGTAAGAATTTTACTTTCACCTCTTTTGTTGGTGTGCATCATTGCTACAATTATGTTTTCGGCACTTGCTACCAAATCCATTGCTCCCCCCATTCCTTTTACCATTTTTCCTGGTATTTTCCAGTTGGCAATGTCTCCATTTTCAGAAACTTCCATAGCTCCCAGAACGGTTAATTGTACGTGCTGTCCTCTTATCATAGCAAAACTTGTTGCAGAGTCAAAATAAGAAGCCCCTGGTAAAGCTGTTATCGTTTGTTTTCCTGCATTTACTAAATCTGCGTCTATATTTTCTTCGGTAGGGAAAGATCCCATTCCTAGTATTCCGTTTTCAGATTGAAATTCGACTTCCATTCCTTCTGGAATATAGTTGGCTACCAAGGTTGGTATTCCTATTCCTAGGTTTACATACCATCCGTTTTGTAATTCTTGTGCTATTCGCTGTGCGATTTGTATTTTACTTAACATTGTTTTTATTTGTTTGAAGGGTTAATTTAAAGATTTGAAAATATTAGTTTCATAATGAGTGTTTTGGTTGTAAAAATAATCTTTGAAATTATTTTAAAGCAAATACACTAGTCTATTCTACAATAATAGTTTTCTTATTGTTTTGCATATATTTTCAAATCAACATATTGAAATTGTTTAATTGGACTTTAAACAATTTCATTGTAAAATTAATTTGTTACCGTTCGTTGCTCGATTCTTTTTTCGTAAGTTTCTCCTTGAAAAATTCGTTGTACAAAAATACCTGGCGTATGAATTTCGTTAGGGTCTAATTCTCCTGCTGGAACTAATTCTTCTACTTCGGCTATTGTAATTTTACCAGCCATTGCCATCATTGGATTAAAATTTCTGGCTGTTGCTTTATATATTAAGTTTCCAGCGGTATCGCCTTTCCAAGCTTTTACGATTGCAAAATCTGCTGTTAGTGCTGACTCTAAAATATGTGGTTTTCCGTTAAACTCTCTTACTTCTTTACCTTCTGCTACTTCTGTTCCATAGCCTGCTGGAGTAAAAAAAGCGGGGATTCCTGCTCCTCCTGCTCTGCAACGCTCTGCTAAACTTCCTTGTGGAATTAAATCTACTTCTAACTCTCCACTAAGCATTTGGCGTTCAAATTCATCATTTTCACCTACATAAGAAGAAATCATTTTTTTTATTTGATGTTTTTGTAAGAGTAATCCCAACCCAAAATCATCAACACCTGCATTGTTAGAAATACAAGTTAAATTTTTTACATCTTTTTTTACTAATTCGGAAATTGAGTTTTCAGGTATTCCACAAAGACCAAAGCCTCCTAGCATTATTGTCATACCATCTTCGATTCCTTTACAGGCTTCTTCAACATTGTTTACAACTTTATTCATAATTATCGTATTCTATTATTTTTATAAATTTAATAATTTATAGTTAGAATTACGACTTTATTAAGCAAAAAAAAACTCCTAATTTGATTCTAAATCAAATTAGGAGTTTTTTTTAATCTGTAATTTTATTTTTCAATCGAACATTGTCCCGAACTACAAGCAAAACAGCCTACGTTTGCAATTCCTTGATAAAGAATTATAGCGCCTATAACTATCATTCCCCATTCTTTATTGTCGAGGTATGAGCCTATAAATGCTAAGCCTAATATTACTTTTAGTACTCTTACAAAATCCCAGTTTTTAAAACTCATAATTATTTAGAATTTTTTGACCAAGATAAATACCCTCCCATTAAGTTGTAAACTTTTTCAAATCCCATTGTTTTCATTAGTTGCATTGCTTTTCCGCTTCTACCTCCCGAACGACAATAAACATAAACAGGAACTTTTCTATCTAATTTATCTAATTCACTTTTAAATGTTTTATCAAAATAATTTAGATTTTTAGCCCCTTCTATGTGTCCGTCTTGAAATTCTTTTGGTGTTCTTACATCTAATAATACTTTGTTTTTTACTGTTTTAAAGTTTTCAAATTGTTGAACATTTACATTGTGATACTCATTTTCTTGAGCATAAAACATTGAGGTAAACAATAAAGTTAATGTTATTATAAAATATTTCATATTGCTTATGTATTTTGATTTAAACTAAGTTAGTTATTTTATTTTATAAATTTTTATTTTCTAACACTTTTTTAACACGAAGAAAAGCCCACTATAAATATAGTAGGCATTTTTCAAAATAATTTTTTAATGCTTTTGACTAAAGTTCCGTAATTTCTTTTTCCATTACAACTTTTCCTTTGTAATATAATTTACCCTCAGACCAATGTGCTCTGTGGTATAAATGTGCTTCTCCTGTTGTAGGACAAGTAGCTATTTGTTGAGCTGAAGCTTTGTAGTGCGTTCTTCTTTTATCTCTTCTAGTCTTCGATATTTTTCTCTTAGGATGTGCCATTATCTATGGTTTTTATTGTTTGTTTTTTAATTTATTTAACGCATTCCAACGAGGGTCTATTTCAATCTCGTTGTTTTCGTTACTTTTACTTTCTGTTTTTTCTTCTACTAATAAATATTTATTCAATACTTCTGTAAATGCTTCATTACATTCTCCTTCTTGGTGATTAACTTTATTTGGTTTACATAAGTTAATAAATTCTAATATTAAAGGTGCTACATTAATTTCAAACTCCCTAAATGAAACATGTGTCATTTCATCGGTTAAGTTTAAATCTTCATCATCTGTAAATTTATAAATTTGACGATATTGTTTCGTTATTGGCTTTATAACATCACCTAAACAAGTGTCGCATTCTAAAGTTACGTCTCCTTTTATATCAAAATAAGCAACCATCATTGTTTCAGATTTCTCTAACAACAATTCGACGGTTAATTCTCCATTTTTTATTTCTGAATACTCAAAAGCATCAAAGAACGTTTTTTGAATTTTAAATGTAAAATTATGATTGCCTATTTTAAGTCCACTAAATGGAATTATATACTCAGTTAAATCTTTCATTTTAAATTAAAATTCGGACGGCAAATGTACGTAAAAAATGTTAATAACTCCATCTTTTGTTCAATATTTTTTTTAATCTTCAATAAAACCGATTAAAACCGACACGCAGCCTTGAAAATCAAGAGAATGAGTATTTGATTGTCCTGGAACAGAAACTTGAATAATCAATTGTTGAGTAGATGGAACTTTAAAATCAAATACATTTGATTCTTTTCCTTCACTGTTGTAGATTATGTTTTTATCAATGTCTAGTATTTTAAAAGTTGTACCTTCAAGTGTTTCTTCTGAGCAAACATACATTCTATATTTTTGACCGCTATAAAAACTTAGCATTAATTCTGCGTCTTCACCTCTCGAAAGAATTGCTGTATTGAGTTGACCATTAAATGTATATTCTTTTAGTTCTGGTATGCATTGTTTTTTTGTAAATCTTTTACATTGAGCATTACTATTTAATCCTAAAAATAGGAATGCAAGTAATATAAGTGTTTTGAATAAATTTCTCATAATTAATCTACTATTTCGGTACGTATATCTGCAACTTTTTCAATTAAGTTGTTTAATAATTCATCTGACATTTCTAATGTTATTTTATTTCCTATCATCATAACGTCTGCATTTTCTTCACTCGTTGCAACTTCTTTCGATTCTTTAATTTCATCGAAAATAGATTTCAAATCTTATAACGAGCTGTAAATTTCTTCCATTCCCGCTTTATTTTTAGAGCTATTTACTAATCCCATAAGATTTTTTAATGAGTATTTTTGCTCTGCTATTCTTTGTTTCATTTCAGTATTTTCTGGGTTAAGTTTTACAAATTGAGTAGCTATATAAAGAGATTCTATCCAACCTCCAACAATAATAAGAGCCGAAACATTTTCTCTTTCTTGTTCTTTCAAATAAGCATCTAATTCCCAAAAGGTTTCATTTATAATAACTTGCATCGAATCTCTATTATCGACGTTGTCTTGTATTCTTTCGTTTACGCTTTCATTAAAAATAGACTCAACATTTAACTTCTTTCCCATTTTGGTTACACAGGTTAAATAAAATGATGTTTCTGTTGTTTTATTAAAAACAGTTGCATAAGTCAAATCAGCACCATATACGCCCATGTTTAGCCCTTTTTGTGCTGTTGTTTGATAATTGTCTATTTTTAAAGGGTCGTTTGGAAAATCAAATACATATTTTGCTCCTGCTCTTTTTAATATACTAACAGTCTCTGTTGGAGAAGGTATATTATAGATTATGTTTTCAATTTTTTCGGTTCTTTCTTCTTGTTTTTTATTGCTTTCAATTAGTTTATCTACTTCTAAATTAGAGGCTTTTTTTTCATCTTCGCAAGAAGATAAAAACAACATAACTGAAATGGCTATTAATATTTTTTTCATGGTATAAAATCTATGTATAAAAACCAAAGATATAGATATCGTTCCTATTATTTTTAAAATTCATTGAAAATCTTCCATTTTCTTGCTATTTTCTTATTACTTTTATAATTATGAATGATAAAACAATTATCGATTTAGACAATGTTAGCATTGCTCAGAGAGAATTAACGATTTTAAAAAATATTTCTTTTAAAGTTGAACGAGGAGAATTTATTTATTTAATAGGAAAAACAGGAAGTGGTAAGAGTTCTATTTTAAAGGCTTTGTATGCTGAAAACCCAATAAAAAGCGGGACTGCTAAAGTTGCTAATTATTCTTTAAATAAAATAAAAAAGAAAAATATTTTAGCTTTACGCAGAAAATTAGGTATTGTTTTTCAAGATTTTCAACTTCTGTCCGATAGGAGTATAGCTGAAAATCTTAAGTTTGTAATGAAGGCTACGGGGTGGAAGGATAAAAAGAAAATAAAAGCTAAAATTGAAGCGCTTTTAACAAAAGTTGGTATGGGAACCAAAGGTTATAAATTTCCACATCAAATATCTGGAGGAGAACAACAAAGAATTGCTATTGCTAGAGCTCTAATCAATGATCCTGAATTAATTATAGCTGACGAACCAACGGGTAACCTTGATCCTGAAACAACATATGAAATTATGAAAATTTTATTTGAAATCAGTAGTAACGGAAAAGCGGTGATTATAGCGACCCATGATTATGATATGATGGGAAAATTTCCTAGCCGTACTTTCAGGTGTGAAAATGAAGAGATTACAGAAATAAATTTGGCTAAAGCTCCTGAGTTTTTTCATTGAGTTTTTAGCTCAAAAAAAACCTCTACTAATGAAATTAGTAGAGGTTTTTTTATGTGAAAAAAATTAAACAATTATTTGTTTTCTGCATATAAAGCAGAAACTTTTTCCCAGTTTATAACATTAAAAAATGCATTGATGTAATCTGGTCTTCTGTTTTGGTAGTTTAAGTAGTAAGCGTGTTCCCATACATCTAATCCTAAAATAGGAAAACCATTACAGCTCACTCCTTTCATCAAAGGGTTGTCTTGATTTGGAGTAGAACAAACTTCAACTTTTCCTCCTTTATGTACACATAACCATGCCCATCCAGAACCGAATTGTGTTGCTGCTGCTGCAGAAAATTTATTTTTAAATTCTTCGAAAGAACCAAAAGCGTCATTTATTGCAGTAGCTAATTCTCCTGTTGGTTCTCCTCCTCCATTTGGAGACATAACTTCCCAAAACAAACGGTGATTGTAAAACCCTCCTCCATTATTTCTTACGGCAGCATTAGATAAATCAATATTTTCTAATATTTCTTCTATTGATTTACTATCTAAATCTGTTTCTTTTATTGCTCCGTTTAATTTTGTAGTATATCCATTATGGTGCTTTGTATGGTGTATTTCCATTGTTCTTGCATCAATATGTGGTTCTAATGCGTCGTACGCATATGGTAATTTTGGTAATTCGAAAGCCATTTTTTATTTGTTTTTTAGATTGCAATTATTTATTTAATTGCTGTTCGTTATTTATAATGATTCAAAAGTAATAAATTTTAGAATACTTTTTATGTTTTTGTGTTTTGAATCATATTTTTTAACAAAAAAAATAGCATCCAACATAAGTTAGATGCTATTTTCTAAAATTTATAATCAATGTAATTAGAACATTAGCCCTACTCTTAGGCCTATTTTACCAATTACACCTGTACTTGCAAAATTGTAAAACGTATTGGCTTTCAATGGTCTTTTAAATTTATTGTCACCAGTGTATGTCGCCAATTGAGCTCCTACTCCATGGTAAAAATCAAAAACCAAGCGTTTAGATATTGTCCATTTAAAGCCAACTAAAGCACCTAGTCCTACGTTAGATAAGTTTGCGCTTCCATCTCCTGCTATTGGTGCAGAAACCTGAGTCGTGTCATCTTGATAAGTGTTGTATTCTTCTAAATAATTATTATTGTAATAATCTTTCCCTATCTTATAGTTTGCATTAAAATAACTTACGTAAGGTGAAAAATAAAATTTAAAACCATTTTTATCTCCATCAACCAAATCTTTTGAATAAATATTGAACGACATTTCGGCTTTCAATCCATTTCCACTAACTTGTAAATCTTTTAATACATTTTCGTTTAAAGTGTACATTCCTGCACTTACCATTAAACTTGTATTGTTAGATGCTTTTCTTTCATATCCAAATTGAATGGTACTCGAAAACATTGCAGTAGGTTTCATGTAAAATTGATTTTTATATTCTACGACTTCTTTTTCATCTTCTTTTTGTGCTTGTGCGTTAGCCAACATTCCTAATGTTAACATTGCTAATATTGTTATTTTTATTGCTTTCATAATTTATATGTTTTTAATTTTGATAATGTAAAGAAACAAACCTTTTATTGATTTACAACAGTCAAAAACTAATTATTCTTATTTTATATATATAGCTAAAATTTTTATTATTAGCCTGTTATAATGTTTAAAATTATTTTTAAAAAGTAACTCCCATTCTTATTCCAGACCTCCCTAGTATTCCTATTTTTACAAAATTACCTATAAATTGATTCCCTAAAGGTCTTTTAAATTTATCTTCTCCCGAATAGTTAGCTCTCTGATATCCTCCTCCTAAATAGAAATCAAAAACAATTCTTTTGGCAATTGTCCATTTCAATCCAAAAAGGACACCTCCACCAATATCATTCAACTTAGCGCTACCATCAGTAGAAATAGAGTCGCTAACAAGAACCGTCGTTTGAACATTGTTAATTGTAACGGTATCTGATGTAGTAGATGAGTAGGTGTTGTTAAAATGATTTTTACCTATTTTAAAAGTTGAGTTAAAATAATTTAAGTATGGTGAAACATAAAAATTAGCGGTATTATTTTCATTGTTGGTCATATTTTCAAAATTAAAATTATAGTTTAATTCTATTTTGTATCCCGTTCCATTTATTTTAGTTTCTTCTAATACATTGCTTCCGTTTATGTAAGCTCCCAATTGAAACATTACACTATTGTTGTTTTCCAATTTTCGTTCATATCCAAATTGAACTATTTTTTCTATTAGATTGGTTGGTAGCATAAAAAATTGATTTTTATATTCTACAACTTCTTTTTCATCTTCTTGTCCTTTTATCGAAACCAAAGAACTTAGTATTGCTAAACCCAATAATGTTGTTTTTATTATGTTCATAATTGTTTATTTTAATTAGTAAAATTTATTTATAATCAAAGATAGTATTATAAATAATATAAATAATATTAATTTTGTAACATTGTAATCTTTCAAAATAGTGTAACTAATTAATTTTAAGTTAGTTGTTGATTAAAAAACTTATATATGTTTATAGAGAAAATTTTCAAAACCTTATCAAAACCAGAAAAAAGAGAATTTCTTTTATTTTTAGATAGAAAGAAAAGAAAAGAAAACCGTAAAGATATAGAGATAAGTAAAGCTTTAATGTCTGATATGGTTCCTAAAGTTGAAAATTCTAATAACTATCACGCTGTACGAAATCGTATAAAAAAAGAATTAATTTTATTTATATTTCTAAAACAAATAGAAAATGACTCTACGGGGGAAAGCGAATTGTTGAACGAAATAAATTTATGCCGTTTTCTTTTCAATAATCAATTAGAAAAACAAGCGTGGGGCTATTTGTTTAAAGTTGAGAAAAAAGCATTGAAATTTCAAAATTATAAAGGGTTATACGCTACCTATATGCTAATGTTGGAATATGCATATTCTGATGAATATATACCTATTGAAGAAACAATTGAAAAAAAGAATAAAATAAAAAATTATTTAGATAATGAAGAAAAATTGATTGACACGCTTGCAATCGTTAGAAATAAGCTATATCAGTTTAAAGTCGAAGCAAAAACACAATCACTTACTAGTTTAATCGATGATTTTAAAAATAAAATAGATTTAAATCACCCTTCTTTTTATCAATATCCCAAACAAGTTTGCAACTATCTAGAACTTGTTAGAGGCTCATTACTTTACAATAGAGATGTAAGACAGCTAGAACCTATCGCTTTAGATTTGTACAATAAAACACTAGAACAAGGTAGTTTTACAAAACACAATTTGGCTTATAAAATAAAAATACTATACCTGCTCTGTCATGCCTTGTACCGTAATTATAAATTTAAAGAGTGTTTGGTTTATTTAAACGAAATAGAATCAAATTTAGATCAAGCAAAACAAAATCATTTAGCTCATTATTACGCCAAAATAGCTTCTTTAAAATCATCGATTTCATTTCTATCCAACAACATTGACGAAGCAATAGTTACCTTAGAAACTTTTTTTGAAACAAAACACAAAATAAATACCAAAGACGATTTGAACCTAAAGTTAAGTTTGCTAACCTACTATGCTTATAATAAGGAATATAGAAAAGCCAATCGCTTTTTTATACAAATGCACCATTCCAATGGCTGGTACAAAAAGCTAATGGGACAAGAATGGGTCTTTAAAAAAAATGCCATAGAAATGCTTTTGCAATTTGAAATGGGAAAAGACGATATTGCTTTAAATAGAATTAATGCCATTATAAAAAACAATAGAGAGTTAACTAACCTAAATCAATACAAAGACGTAATTTATTTCTTAAAATTGTTTAAAAAATACATCGAAGATCCAACATCTATTACCGCCAATGATTTATTAAATGTTTCGGATGGAAAAACAGTAAAAAGTGCCGACAATGAAATAAAGAAAACTGCTTTTTATTCGTGGTTTATGGCTAAGGTTCAAAATAAAGACCCTTATGAAGTTCTGATGACGTTTTTAAAAGAACCAAATATTTAATTGCATTATTAATAACTAACCATTATTTTTGAGAAAAATAAATATGCTTATCCGCCTCTTTCCCCAAAGAAAGATAAGTTTAAAATTTGAACGAAAATTAAACGGCCTTTAAATGAATGTGAATATAG
>CAMZKF010000203.1 GCA_947311095.1 uncultured Flavobacteriales bacterium | reverse complement strand
CCTACTACTTTATCAATTTATTATGAAAATTATATATACCTTTTTATTTTTTGCTTTTACATTCATCAATTGTCAACAACCTGAAACGAGTGAGAATCACACCGAAAATACAATAGAACAGAAAAAAGACAATACAACTAAAAAAATAACAACAGTGAGAGACGAACACACATTATCTAACTATAGCGAAGTTGCTACAAAACACTTAGATTTAGATTTATCCGTAGATTTCAACACCAAAACGATAAAAGGAATTGCAACCCATACCATAGAAAATAAAACGGGAAGCGATAAAATTATTTTTGACTCTAAATATTTAACAATTGATAAAGTATTGTTGAACGGTACAGAAATAGCACAATATAAATTAGCTCCTTTAGACGAACTATTGGGAAGTGCTCTCGAAGTAAACATTACTAAAAATACGAAGACTGTATCTATTTACTATTCTACAACTGAAAAAACAGAAGCTTTGGATTGGTTAGTTCCTTCCCAAACAGCAAATAAGACCAGTCCTTTTATGTACACGCAAGGACAATCTATATTTACCCGAAGTTGGATTCCATTACAAGATACGCCCGAATTGAGAATTACATACGCAGCTAAAATAACTGTTCCAAAAGGAATGTTAGCTGTAATGAGTGCTAAAAATCCTGTACACCAAAACGATGAAGGGATTTATCATTTCGAAATGAAACAATCGATACCTTGTTATCTATTAGCCTTGGCAGTTGGAGAGTTAGAATTTAAAGCTTTGGACGATAGAACAGGCGTTTATGCAGAACCTTCGATGCTTGAACGTTCAGCATACGAATTAGCCGATATGGGAAAAATGGTAGATGCTGCAGAATCTCTTTACGGACCTTATCAATGGGAAAGATTTGACGTTATTGTTTTACCTCCTAGTTTTCCTTTTGGAGGCATGGAAAATCCTAGACTTACATTTGCAACACCAACAATTATAGCAGGTGACAGAAGTTTAGTTTCTCTTATTGCTCACGAATTAGCACATTCTTGGAGTGGTAATTTAGTCACCAATGCTACTTGGAATGATTTCTGGCTAAATGAAGGATTTACCGTCTATTTTGAACGTCGAATTATGGAGAAAATTGAGGGTAAAGATTATGCTGATATGCTTGCGCTATTAGGCTATCAAGATTTGGAAAGAACATTAACTGAGTTACCCGAAAATTTTCAAAAACTAAGGTTAAATCTTTCTGGTTTTCATCCTGATGATGCCATGACAGATGTAGCTTATGAAAAAGGATATTTCTTTTTAAGATTGATAGAAGAAACCGTTGGACGAGAGAAATTTGATAATTTTCTTAAAACTTATTTTGAAGAACATAAATTTCAAACAATTACTACCAATCAATTCTTGACTTATTTAAATCAAAAATTATTAGTCCCAACAAAAACAAACTTAAATATTACAGAATGGATTGACGAACCAGGACTACCTGATAATTGTCCTAAAATTGATGCCGTTTTATTTGATAACGTCGAAAAACAAATTTCGCTTTATGAAAAAGATTATGACCCTTCGGTATTAAAAACCGAAAAATGGTCAACTCACGAATGGATTCATTTTTTAAGGCATTTAGATGCTACTATAACTAAAGAACAAATGGCAGATTTAGATGCTAAATTTGACTTAACAAATTCTGGAAATTCTGAAATAGCAGCAATATGGTTCGAGCAAAGTATCAAATCTAACTATAACGGAATAGATGAGGCTTTAAGCGCTTTTCTAAACCGTGTGGGAAGACGAAAATTCTTAAAACCATTGTACGAAGCGTTGGCAAAAACCCCAAAAGGACTAGAAAAAGGAAGAAAAATATATCAAAAATCTAAAGACAATTATCACTACGTTTCCTCTAATACTATAGAACAAATATTAGGTTTAAAATAACGTATAGTTTATTCCTTTAAATATAAATAAACCTCACCATTATGAGAATTGACATTATTTCAGCTGTTCCATCCTTACTAGAAAGTCCATTTGCAGATTCAATACTGCAAAGAGCACAGACCAAAGGAATTGTAACTGTAAAAATACATGATTTAAGAGACTACACCCTTAACAAACATCGGAAAATAGATGATTATGCCTTTGGAGGTGGAGCAGGAATGGTCTTAACAATTCAACCTATTGCAGACTGTATAAATAAATTAAAATCAGAACGAGAGTACGACGAAATTATTTACATGACTCCCGATGGAGAAAAACTAACTCAAAAAATAAGCAACCAAATGTCTGCATTGAAAAACATAATTATTCTTTGCGGTCATTATAAAGGCGTTGACCAAAGGGTTAGAGACTTATTTATAACCAAAGAAATAACCATTGGAGATTATGTCCTTTCGGGAGGAGAACTCGCTGCGGCAGTATTAGCCGACAGTATTATTCGACTCATTCCAGGAGTATTAAACGACGAAACTTCTGCCCTTACCGACTCATTTCAAGACGATTTATTAGCTCCTCCAGTTTATACAAGACCTGCTGAATATGAAGGGAAAAAAGTACCTGAAATTTTATTGAGTGGCAATCAAAAAAACATTGAAACTTGGAGAATGGAACAAGCCATTAAACGGACAGAAAAACTTCGCCCCGATATTTTAAAATCTTAACAACTAAATAGAGAAAAAACTTTTAGAATGAGACCAATATCAATTTTTATTTGAAATTAAAACAGCAATACAAAATTTATAAAATTCAATAAATTATATTTATTTTAGCAGGAAAATACCAAACAAACATTACGATAAAATAATTTATTTGGGGGGCGTTAAAACGGGCTGTCCATTTGTAGTTTTTGATTTTAACAATAGTGCACTAAGCCAAAAAGGAGCTCATAAAATCGCTCTTTTCTGCTAAGTTTCTCTAGCTTGTTAAAACCAAAAAGCTAACACTACCATCTCTAACGCAAAAAAAACTTAGTTGAAAAACAAGGGTAAAATAAAACGAATATGATAAACATAAAACCTTTTAAAGCAGTAAGACCACCAAGAGACAAAGCTAATTTGGTAGCCTCAAGACCCTTTTACAATTACAAAAAACACATTTTGATGGCTCGCTTAGAAGGAAATCCTTTTACGTTTCTCCATGTTATCAATCCCGAATTTAGGTCAGACGATAAAACAAAACCCAATTCAACTGAACGATTTGAAAAAGTACGTCAAAAATACAATACTTTTATACAAGAAAAAACGCTTCAAAAAGACGAAAAAGAAGCATTTTACATTTATCAACAAATAACCCCTACACACACTTACATTGGTATTATTGCAGGAGCAGATATCAACGACTACATTAATGGTAAAATAAAAATCCACGAACACACGCTAACAGAACGAGAAAAAACATTTTGCAAATACATAGACGTTTGTCGTTTTAATGCCGAGCCTGTTTTATTGACCTACGAAGACAATTCCGACATAAATAAAATTATAGCGAGTTACACTAAAACAAGATCTGAATACGAATTTACGACTACCGATTTAATTAAACATGACCTTTGGGTAGTCAACAAAAAAGAAGACATACTAAACTTACAAAAAGCGTTTGAAAACCTCGACTCTGTTTACATTGCAGACGGACATCACCGAACCGCATCTTCTGTCTTGTATGCCAAAGACCATCCTCAAAATACAGCTGCTCAGTATTTTTTAGCTTATTTTATAGCTGAAAGTAAATTAAAAATATACGATTTTAATCGAACGATAAAAGGTCTGAATGATTTAGATGTAGCCTCTTTTATAAAAAAAACAGAACAATACTTTACGGTGTCAGAAATAAAAAGTAAAGACACAGCTCCAAAAAAAACACATCAATTTTCGATGTATTTAGAAGGAAAGTGGTATCAGTTAACAACAAAGGACGCTTACATAAAAAATGATTCTCCTGTTGGAAGTTTAGACCCAGAAATACTTTCTCAAACTATATTTTCAAAAATTTTAGGTATTTCAGATTTAAAAAATGATAAAAGAGCTAGTTTTATAGACGGAACAAAAGGAATGGAAGCTTTAAAAACAGCCGTAGATTCAGGAAAAGCAACAGTTGCTTTCGCCCTATATCCCGTATCGATAGAACAATTAAAACACATTGCTGACACCAACAATATAATGCCTCCAAAAAGCACTTGGATAGAACCTAAAATGAGAAGTGGTCTTACAATTTATGAATTTTAAGATAATTTCTTTAAAACCCTACCTCCACATGAACGAATAAAATCTTTAGCCAATAATTCATTCTCTTTCAAATCGACTTGTTTTTCGACTTCGTTAGACAATTCGACAAAACGCTTATCGGCTTTCAATGCTAGTCGATCAACTGAAAGGGCTATACTATTAAACCCTAATAAATACAACTTCTCTATTTTTTTTAAACGAGATAAGGCTACGTACCCCTGCCCTGCTTCAAAGGTTTTACGCAAATCTATTTCGGCAGCCTCCAAAGTCATGCCTTGCGACTTATGAATTGTAATCGCCCAAGCCAATCTCAAGGGAATTTGATTAAATGAAGCCAAAGAATTTCCTCCTTCATCGTCGATTGACCATTTTTCAGGCGTGACTGTTATTTTAGTCCCATCGGTAAGTTTTACAACAGGAATACCTACTTCATCATAGTCAATAACCTCTCCCAAAGTTCCATTAATATAACCTTTGTCGTAATTATTTTTTACAAACATAACTTTAGCTCCTTTTTTCAAACGCAACTCCTCTCCTGCCAATACTGTTTTTTTTAATACAGCGACCAATGATTTATCTCCTTTAGTTGTAGCTTTAAAAAACCTATACTTACCAGGTAATTCTTCTAAAAATTGATTGTTAATTCGGTCAACATCTACATTGTGAGTATATAATTTTGTGGGAACTACATCTTTCAACTCCTTATTAGCCGACTGCAATAAATTCAATGAATCTTGAGTTATGGTATTTGCTCTAATTTCATTTAATATGGTATTCAATTTATCGTCATTCTGACGGTATTGCTTTGTTAAGTAACAAACAGAAAGTCCTGCCTCTACCCAAGAATCAGCCATAAAAGCAAACTTATCTTTACTCACTTCGTTTCGATTACCGATTGGCGGCAATTGAAAAAAATCACCACAAAAAACAACTTGTAAATCACCAAACGGCTCATTGGAATCGTTAAAATATTGAAGTACAGTATCTACTAAATTCAACTGATTTTTGTGTAGCATCGAAATTTCATCAATAATCAACACTTTAGCTTTACCTATTTTCTTTTTTAGATATTTTCTAGTTTTCATTTTAGCCAAATCCTTACTAGACAAGGTATCTTTTACTCCAATACCTGCCCAAGAATGTATTGTTAATCCTCCAATATGAGTAGAGGCTATTCCTGTAGAAGCCGTAATTGCAACCGCAACCTTTCTATCTTTCAAGTATTGAATATACTGATTTAAAACATATGTTTTTCCTGTCCCAGCAGAACCTGTAAGAAATACATTTGCCCCAGATTTTAATATTGATAAAGCTACTTCTTGCGTCATAAATGAAATTTTGATTATCCAAAGATAAAAAAAGAGAAAGATGATAGACAGATACTCCTCATCATTTATTAACTAAAGTAAGCTGAAAAATACTTATATCTCAATAATACTGTTAAGACTCAAAACGTTGAATATAGCAAAAAGCTAATAATTGCTATCAAATTTTATTAGCCTTTGTTTTTTTTAATATATATAGCTGTTCCTTAATATATTTCTTTGTTTTTGATAATCCATTATTATTGCTTTTAAATCGTAAATAATCGTATTCAACAATCTCTACACTACCTTGTTTTTTCATTATTTCAAGTATTTTTTCTTGTGGCATTATTCCTTCATTATTGTAACTTAAAACAATATATTTATAATTGTTTGATTTTATAATCTCTTCTAAAGAATTTAATGCTCTTACTCTATTACAGAAATCTGATTTTTGATTTTGGTAATCTCTCATACCTGCAACACCTTTTATTTTAGGATAGTCATATCTTGCAATTGTTTCAAGTAAATGATAATTTGGAGCATATTGCCTTTGATTATATGGAGGATCAAGATAAATTATGTCGTATTTATGAGATTGTAATAATTCCATACTACTCTTGTTAT
>CAMZKF010000202.1 GCA_947311095.1 uncultured Flavobacteriales bacterium | reverse complement strand
GAAAAAATAATAAAAGATATTTCTAGAAATAGTACTCAAAGAGACGGAATGGATATTTCTATTGTTAAAATCAACACAAAAGATAACTCAGTAGAATGGGCTGGAGCTAAAAACCCTCTTTGGATAATAAAAAAAGACAAAAAACTCATAGACATCATACTAGGAGACAAGCAATCAGTTTGCTATAATGAAGAATTAAAACCTTACACAAATCATCGCCTTAAGCTTAAATCTGAAGATTTAATTTATTTATTTACAGATGGATATTGCGATCAATTTGGAGGAGAAAAAAACAAAAAATTTGGAAGAAAACGATTTAAAGAAGCCTTACTTAACTATAGGGATAAAGCTATGGTCGAGCAAAAAAGTCATCTTGTTTACGAATACATCAACTGGAAAAACAAGCTAGAACAAATTGACGATTTATGTATTGTTGGCATTAGATTTTAAAAAATTTCAGCGAGCATACACCTAGCACTCCCCCCTCCTACTTTTTCAATAGTAGGTATATTTAAGATACAAAGATGTTTATTAAATTTTTTTAAATCTGTTAATTGTTTTCTAGTTAGTGAATTATACGCTGAATTAGAAAGTACTAAAATCTTTTCAGTTTTCTTATTTTCAACTTGTAACATGTTCCCTGCAAAAGAACTATAAACCTGATCATTAAAGAGTTCTATTATTTTTTTATTCGAATCATTAAAGCTACTCAACACCCTTCTCCTATCATTCTCATCTATTGTATCAATTCCAATTGCTACAAAAGTTTCTCCTATCGAAAGCATTACATTAGTATGGTAAATTAATTCATTTTTTTTCCCGTAAGCTTTAAACACTATTGGGCTATACCCTAATTTAGCAACAACTTTTTGAAAAAGCTTATTACTTGTTCTAGGAGATTCACAAGCATATGCCTTTTTGTTTATATGATCAAAAACAATACTTCCTGTCCCTTCTAAAAAAAGCCCCTCCTTTTCAAAGCCTGATAAATCAATATGCTTATAATTTCGTTCGTTACAAAGCTTAGTTATTAGTGCTGTATTACGCTCTTTTCTTCGATTAGTAACCGCCATGGGATAAGTCAGCAGCTCCCCACTCTGATGAGTCGAAATCCAATTATTAGGAAATATAGCGTCAGGAAGTTGCTTGTCTTTTGAGTTTTCATGAAGAATTATCTCTATTCCATTTTCTCTGAGAGTGTTTACCGCTAATTTAAATTCTGCTTCGACCTGTTTTTGAACTATAGTTTTATCTCTATTCGGTTTGGTTTGGAATTTATTCGACAAAAAAGCTTCTTTATTAAATTCAAAGCTGTTAGGAATAACCATTAACAATGTATTGGTTGTTTGTTTTAACATATTTTAAAGTTACTATTTTTTTGCATAAAAAAAACGAAATCAGAATTGATTTCGTTTTTTCGTATGCTTATAATGAAAACTCGTTAAGGTTATTCTTCTATTATCATTTCTGGGACACTAACTTCTTCTTTCATCATTTCCCAAATTTTAAAACCTCCGGCGATACTTACCGTATTTTCAAAACCATTGTGTTTCAATATTAATCGAGCTACATAACCTCTTAATCCTTTCTGACAATAAATAATCGTTTTTTTCCCCTTATCCAACAGTTCTATTTCCCTCCTCAAAACAGGTAGAGGAATATTTATAGCTTTAGAAATGTGCCCTGCTTGATATTCATCTTTATTTCTTACGTCGATTAAAGTAAAATCTTCGTTTGTTGTTTCAATAAACTTTTTATAATCTTCAGTACTTATTTGACTACACTTATCTTCATTTATATTTTCAGCTACAAAACCAGCTACAACCAAAGGATCTTTTGCTGGAGAAAAAGGAGGAGCGTAAGCCAAATCTAATTGAGATAAATCGGTTATTTTTAATTTGGCATAAATTGCAGTACTCAATACATCAACTCTTTTGTCAACTCCTACTTCTCCAAAAAATTCTCCCCCTAATATTTCTTTTGTTTTTGGGTCATAATAGATTTCAGAAACAATATCTGTTTTACCTGGGTAGTATCCAGGTGTAGCTCCTGCAATAGTTAAAACTGTTTTATATTCTTTATTTAAATTTTTAAGAGCTTTAGCATTCAAACCTGTTCTTGCCATTGTATAATCAAAAACTTTAATAATCGCTGTTTTATAAGCTCCCTTTAATTTAATATTTCGCCCTGCAACATTTGCTCCAGCAGCTCTACCTCCTTTATTGGAATGCGTCCCTAACGGGAAGTAATCGTACTCACCTGTTTGCAAGTTTTTTATAGAAACATTATCTCCTGCTGCATACACATCTTTAATCGACGTTTCCATATTCTCATTAACAATCAAAGCTCCATTTCCATGTTTTGCTCCTTGACTAGTTAGCAACTCTGTATTTGGACGTATTCCAATGCTTAGTATAACAAAGTCAGTGTCAATATCGTGACTTCCTACGTGTACAGATTTTATTTTGTCATTGTCCGCAGCAAATTTATGAACAAAACTACCTGTAATCACTTTTATTCCTTTACTTTCTAATTCTGATTGCGCAAAAAAACCAAATTTAGCATCCCACATTGGAAGTATTGAATCTGCACCTTCTATTAGTGTAACATTCTTACCCGCTTCAACTAAATTTTCAGCCACTTCTACCCCAATAAGTCCAGCTCCAATCACGCTTATATTTTTAGCTTTCGAAGCCATAGCTTCTTTCATTATTTTATCAAAATCCGTCATTGTCCTGCACGTTGACCAATTTGAAGTTCCTACAATACCTTCAATCGGAGGTACAATTGAGCGTGCACCAGTAGCAAAAACCAATTTGTCATATTCATAATTTTCTTTATTTGTAATTACCATTTTACTAGCCGTTTCAATTTGAATAACCTCTTCTTCCAACCTTACGTCTATATTAAAACGCTCACGCATTAAACTAGGTTCTACAACAATTAAATCTTTACGACTTTCAATTACACCAGAAAGGGCGTAAGGCATACCACAAGTTGCATAACTAATATTTGCTCCTTTTTCAAAAAGAATTATTTTCGCATTTTCATCCTCTCTTCTTGCTTTTGCCGCTGCCGAAGGTCCTGCTGACAAACCTCCTATAACTATTATTTTTTTCATTTCTTTGTTTTAAATTTTTGTTTTGCAAATGTACAAATGATTATTCGTCATTAAAGTAACATAGTTGATGTAACGAAACATGATTTAAATCAGCTTCTGTAACAAATGTTACTCAATTCATTTTATATTTACCTAATTTAGAATTTCACAAACACAAATACACCTATGAATAAACATCATCAAATATTAATCGTCGGAGGCGGTTCAGGAGGCCTAATGACAGCCTCTAAAATGAAATTAGAACGCCCTTCAATAGACGTTGCCGTTATAGAGCCTTCCGAAAAACACATTTACCAACCTGCTTGGACACTCGTAGGAGCAAACACCTTTGACTATGAAAAAACCATAAGAAAAGAAGCTGACGTAATGCCTAAAGGAGTCATTTGGATTAAGGATTTAGCATTGACTTTTGAGCCAAAAAAAAATGAAGTCCCCTTAGGTTCTGGCAAAAAAGTAACCTATGACTATTTAATTCTTTCTCCAGGTATTCAAATCGACCTAGATGGCATAGAGGGACTGAAAGAAAAAATGGGAAAAAAATGGAGTTTGCAGCAACTATGTAGATCCCAAATACACTTGGCAATGCATTAAAGATTTCAAAGGAGGCAATGCATTATTTACTCAACCTACAACACCTATAAAATGCGGTGGAGCTCCTCAAAAAATAATGTACCTAGCCGAAGAACATTTTTGGAGTATCTCCTTTTAAAGAAGAACTAGAACGTATTATAGCCAAGAAAAACATTACAACAAAATTTAAATATGCAATTACAAAAATTGACGGCAACAAAAAAGAAGTGCATTTTAAGATTGTATCTGAAGGAGAAAACCAATGTATAATCAACGAAAATAATTCTATCGGAGAAAAAACATCTGGAGATACTCACGTTATAATACCTTTTGAAATACTACATTTAGCTCCGCCTCAATCTGCTCCCGATTTCATAAAAGCATCACCATTTAGCAACGAGGCAGGTTGGATAGACGTAAACATAAATACACTACAACATAATAAATATAGTAATGTATTTGCAGTAGGAGATGCAGCTGCATTGCCAACAGCAAAAACAGGAGCTGCAATAAGAAAACAAGCTCCTACTGTTGTCGGAAATATTTTACACCTTATAGACAACAATAGTTTAAGTTCTAGAGAATACAAAGGTTATTCATCTTGCCCTCTTGTTACTGGATATGGAAAAATGCTGCTGGCAGAATTTGGCTATAACAACGTAAGAATGAGCGACCCTATTCTTACTAAACTTGTCGATACTTCAAAAGAAAAATGGAGCATGTGGATTCTTAAGAAATATGGTTTACCTTATTTGTATTGGAATAAAATGCTAAAAGGAAAAATGATGGATTAATCCCTGATTAATTGACTTGAAAAGAAAAAAGAATTTTACATATTGTAAAGTTCTTTTTCTTATAGCAGATCTTTTAAGTCCAATCCAAAAGTTAAAAAAAGCGTATTTTACCCCCTTACTCCTATTTCATTTTTTAGAACTATATTAATTTCTCTTATCTAAAGAATTAGCCAAAGTAAACATAAAACAAGTATAATTACATTAATTACCTCCAAACCAAATAATTGAACGCATACTTAAAATAATAAATGGACTGTATTTTCTTTATTTAAATTATCACTAAAGTTTCGCACCCAATAAAACCAATCGCTTTCATCAGATTTTCTTTAAAAACGCAGCATAGTTTCCTAGTGTAAAACCTTAGAAATCAGTATGTTTACGTGTATAAACAAACAAATATTCCATTATGCTACAAAACGAAGATATTGCTAAAATTCAAGAAATAAAAACTTTTTTTAACGAAAGATGGACACAAGTAGAG
>CAMZKF010000201.1 GCA_947311095.1 uncultured Flavobacteriales bacterium | reverse complement strand
TTTTTACAAAAAAAACAAAAGGAGCTCAAACAATTGCTTCCATCCTTAATGCAAAATTTTATATACCAATTCTTTTAATAATTCTCCATCGGTTGTAGAAACATTACCGACTCCTTTTGAAGCTAAATCAAACTCTCGTAAATAACCGAATACTCTAGCTATTTTATTCATAGTATAGTTTCGTGCTGCTTTTTGATATTCTTTTAAAATAAAAGGATGAACTCCCATTTTTTGAGCTAAATCTCTATCGGAAACCTGTCCAGAGTACTGGTGATACTTAATCAACTTTGTAAAATAACCATAAACAACTCCCAGCGTTACAACTAACGGATAATTTTTAGGATTTTGCCCAAAATGATTCGCTATTAAATTGGCTTTATAAACATCTTTTTCTCCCAAGGCATTATTCAACTCAAAAGTATTGTATTCTTTAGAAATTCCTACGTTTTTTTGAATCAACGCTTCTGTAATTTCGGTGTCGCCGTCCATTACAACTTTTAGTTTTTCTAATGTATTGGCTATTTTACTTAAATCATTTCCTAAATATTCACTTAAAAGGTGCGCTACTCTTGGATTTATAGATAAATGTTCTGATTTACAATAGCCAATAATCCAATCTGGAAGTTTATAATCTTTTACTTTATCAGATGTAAATAAATAGCCTTTTTTCTTTAACGTTTTACCTAAAGCTTTTCGTCCGTCTAATTTTTTGTATTTATAATTTAAAACCAGAATTGTTGTAGGCGATATTTGACCTAAATAATCAATCAATTTTTCTATTGAACAAGCTAAATCCTGTGCTTCTTTTACTATTATTACTTGGTAGTCGCTCATCATTGGATACCTTTTAGACATATTTATAATATCTTGAATATTAGTATCTCTGCCGTAAACTACGGTTTGATTAAAATCTATTTCAGAGGGCGACAATACATTTTTTTGAATATAATTAGAAATTTTATCTATAAAATAAGCTTCATCTCCCTGCAAGAAATAAAGAGGCTTATACCTCTTTTGTTGCAATTCTTTTATTACTTCTTGATAAGTCATAGGGTTAAAATTATTATTCGTTTAACCTATAGTCAAACCAAATAGCTTTAAGATTTTTTTATTTTTTCCTTTTTTTCAATACTACTATTGTAAAATACGACACAATCAACTATAACAATGTTTCACACCTAAATCTAAAAAAATAAATTATTTAAATTTCAAAAAGAAGTTAATTACATTGTGTGTTTAATTACATAAAACGCAAATGTTTTACTGTTTCTCCTTTATTTTTGATTTCTTCTAGAGCATCTACTCCTATTTGAATATGTTTATCTACAAATACAGCTGTTACACTAGAGTCACTTTTGTCTGTTTTCACTCCCTCTGGAACCATTGGCTGATCAGAAACAAGTAACAATGCTCCTGCTGGAATTTTATTGGCAAAACCACCTGTAAAAATAGCAGAAGTTTCCATATCTATTGCCATTGCTCTAATTTTTCTTAAATATTTTTTGAATTTATTGTCGTGTTCCCAAACTCTTCTACTTGTCGTATAAACCGTTCCCGTCCAATAATCCAATTCTTGTTCTCGAACAGCATGAGAAACTGCTCTTTGCAAATTAAAGGCTGGTAGAGCAGGCACCTCTACAGGAAAATAATTATTCGATGCTCCTTCTCCCTTTATTGCCGCAATTGGAAGAATCATATCGCCAATTTTATTTTTCTTTTTTAAGCCTCCACATTTCCCTAAAAACAAAACTCCTTTGGGTTTTATAGCCGATAACAAATCCATTATAGTTGCTGCGTTAGCCGCTCCCATTCCAAAATTAATCATTGTAATACCGTCATGTGTTGCACTAGGCATAGCCTTATCTTTTCCTTGAATAGGAACGTTAAATTTATCAGCAAATAACTGAACATAATTATCAAAATTTGTCAACAATATATATTGTCCAAAATCTTCTAATGCAACACCTGTATAACGAGGCAGCCAATTATTTACTATTTGTTCTTTAGTTTTCATATCTAAAATAATTTAAATTGTGGAAATAATATACCCAAACCAAATAAAATTTTGAATCGAATATAGAATCATTACAAAAATACAATTTTAATCTTAAAATAGCTTTGAAAAAAAAATGAATTGTTATATTTGAATTAATTCAACAATCAAAATGCAAGTTTTATCATTACCAGCTCATAATTTCTCCATAAAAAAAGACAAGGATAAACTTTATATTTTTGATGATTTTAGAAAAAAATGGATTGTACTCACGCCAGAAGAATGGGTAAGGCAACATTTATTAATGTTTTTAACCTTACACAAAAACTACCCAAAATCATTAATAGCGATAGAAAGACTAGTAAAAGTCAACGGATTATCACAAAGGTTTGATGCGGGATTATTTAATTCATCGGCAAAACCTATTGCAGTTATTGAATGCAAAGCTCCATCTGTAAAAATAACAGAATCTACTCTTTCTCAAGCCATTAGATACAACAAGTCAATAAAAGCACCTTATTTAATTTTAACCAATGGATTAGAAACCTTTTGTGGAATTATTGATTTAAAACAAAATAATTTTTCTTATTTGAAAGACATTCCAGATTATAACGAAATATAAAAACTCCAGCTTTGACTTTACGCTACTTTCCTATATTGAGAAGAGGTTACTACGAAAAACACTCAACACTATTACCCTTACCTAAGTTACTTAAGAATAATACCAAAAGAACATCAAAATAAGCTAAATAAATCGTTTCTTTTTTCACTATTTATCTTCATAAAATCTATTCATAGCTAAGGCTATGAAT
>CAMZKF010000200.1 GCA_947311095.1 uncultured Flavobacteriales bacterium | reverse complement strand
TAATTTATTTTTAGGGATATCAGAAAATTTCAATGTAACAAGTCATAAAATAGAATTAAAAAAAGGAAGTACTATTTATTTAAGTACCGATGGATTCCCTGACCAAAAAGGAGGAGAAAAAGGTAAGAAGTTTTATTATTCGAGGCTTCGAAATATGTTAAGAGTGGCTAATACCAAACCGATGAATGAACGGACACTGTTTTTAAATGAGAAGTTTGAAGAATGGAAAGGAGATAAAGAGCAGATAGATGACGTGTGTATAATGGGGGTAATGTTTTAAATTTATGAAAAAAATACTATTATTTCTATTTGTTTTTCTACTCTCCCTTAATTTTGTTGGTCAATCGAATAAGTTAGATTCGCTTAATTATAAGATTGAACATGCAGAGTCTGATTCTGCAAAGCTAATAGATTTGTATTGGAAGAATAGGTATTATAGAAGTGTTGATTCATTTGATTTAGCGTTAAAAGTCACCTATGAAATGGTTAATTTTTCTAAAAAAAAATTACCCCAAAAAACGACTTGGTGTTATCAATGCGTGTCAACAAATTATGGGTTAAAAAATGAGAATGAGAAAGCTTTAAATGTTTTGTTAGATTATCAGTTAACTGTTCCGTTAGACGATACGTTGAGACAAGCTGAAATTTTTAAGGCGATTGGAAGTAAATATCAACAGTTTGAAAGATATACAGAAGCGTTAGCTTATTTCTTTAAGGCTGTTCCTTATTATGAAAAACTTTCCGAAACAAAAACTATAAATGCTGATATAGCTCATTGTTACTCTAATTTGAATCAAGAGAATCATTCTGTAATATTTAATGAAAAATCTATAAATGAGTCGATTAGGGATAGTAATTACGTTCAGTTAGCTAGTGCTTATCTGAATCAAGGTTACTTTTATTTAAGGTTAATGAATCATGAGAAATCATATTACTATTCGCAATTAGCTAAGAATGTTTATTTAAATGTGCTTAAGGATTCAAATGACCGTTCCTTAGGTATTGCTATTGGAAATATAGCCGATATTTATATCTATTATTTCAAATATGCCCCCGATAGTACCTATATCATTAATCCATTGTTTTTGGGTGTGAAAGATTTAAAAAAAGCAATGATTGACACAGCTGAGTATTATCTCGATGAATCTTTTAGAATAGCGAAACTAAATAATGCAGAATTAATTTATAACTATTTTGGATATGGAGATTTGTATCCGTATCAGGATAAATATAGAAAAGCCATTAAACCCTTTTTAACAGCGTTTGAATTAGCCAATAATTCTAATAGACCTATTTTTAGTCAGCGAAAAATAGCAGATAAGTTATATCTTATTTATAAAAATCTAGGAGATGCAAAGGAAGCTTTAAAATATTATGAAATATACGTGAATTTTAGCGACTCGATATTCAATCAAACAAAGCAGAGAGAGTTAGGAAAGCAAGAAGCAAAGTTTGAATTTGAAAAACAAGAAGCAAAAGATGAAGCGCTGCGTTTAAAAAACAGGGCAATTGAAAATGCTCGAAAAGAACACGATAAAGCGGTGGCAAAGGAGCGTGAGAAGAAACGGAATATTATCACTTATTCAATAGCGTTGGGACTGTTATTAATTAGCTTTTTTACGGCTGTTATTTTCAAGCGTTTAAAAGTAGCAAAAAAGCAACAACGAGTCATAGCGTCTCAAAAATCAATTATAGAAAAAAACAGAAACGAAATGCTAGAGAGTATTGAGTATTCTAAAAACATACAAAAAAGAATATTTTTATCACCTAAAGAATTAAAAAAGTTATTACCTCATTCGTTTCTTTATTTTAAACCTAAAGATGTGGTCAGTGGGGATTTTTATTGGGTGTATCAAAAAGGAAGTAAGGTTTATTTTTCTGTAGCCGATTGTACAGGACATGGCGTACCTGGAGCATTTATGTCTTTGGTTAGTATTAATCTTATAAATGCTATTATATTAGAAGACGATGTAAATTCTACAGCGACCATTTTAGAGAAGTTACACGTTCGATTAAAAGAACGCTTAACTTCTTCAGAGGAAGAACAAATGAAACATGGATTAGATATGGCAATGTGTGCATACGATTACGATACTGGTATTTTAGAATACTCAGGCTTACATAATCCGATGTATATTATAGATACTGAAAATGAATTGAAAGAAATAAAAGGAGATAATTTATTTTTAGGGATATCAGAAAATTTCAATGTAACAAGTCATAAAATAGAATTAAAAAAAGGAAGTACTATTTATTTAAGTACCGATGGGTTTCCTGACCAAAAAGGAGGAGAAAAAGGTAAGAAGTTTTATTATTCGAGGCTTCGAAATATGTTAAGAGTGGCTAATACTAAACCGATGAATGAACGGGCATTGTTCTTAAGTGAGAAGTTTGAAGAATGGAAAGGAGATAAAGAGCAGATAGATGACGTGTGTGTGATGGGAGTTCGTTTTTAACAATAGAGGTGTTTTTTTAACAGTTTTTAAGTCTAAAGTTGTATATTTGAGGTTGCTTTATTAGTTTATTTGAACTTTCTAGCACGATAAGTGTATTATAATATAAAATTGAAAACTATTTTTAGACATAGCTTAATATTAATAATTGTATCTTTTATTTCTTTTTTGACTTTTGGGCAAGAGTTTAAAAGTGAAGAAGATAGAAAAAAACATGCAGATAAACTTTTTGATAAAGGGGAATATGTAGAGGCTTCTTCTCATGTTTTACATTTTTTAAGTTTGAATCAAACAAGTCCAGAATATAATTTTAAATACGGTGTGTGTTTAATGTACACTGATGGCGACAAAGAAAAGAGTTTGAGTTATTTAAAATTTGCAGCTTCAAAAGGAGGGGGAGGAGACAATAGGGTTTATTTCTTCTTAGGAAAATCATACCATCTTAATTATAATTTTAAGGCTGCTTTAAAGAATTATCAAAAATTTAAAGAGCTTGCAGACGATGCTATACAAGGAAAATATGAAGTCGATTTACATATTAAAATGTGCCAAAATGGAGTTAAATTATTAAAGAATTTAACGGAATTAAAGGTCTATGAAAAAACAGCCTCAAGTTATAAACGTTTTCAATATTCTTATGATTTGTCTGAAATAGGAGGTAAAATTCTTGTCTCAGCAGAGTTTCAATCAAAATATGACAAGAAAATAGGGTACAAGTCGGTGGTTTATTTTCCTCCATCTAATCAAAATATTCTCTTTTATTCTAGTTATGGAAAATCAGGAACTAATGGGTTAGATATTTATTCTAAAAAACGATTGCCTGCTGGAGGTTGGGGAGATGCTCAAAAATTACCCAACACAAATAATACGCCTTCTGACGATGCTTATGGGTTTTTACATTCAGACGGTAAGACTTTTTATTTTAGTTCAAAAGGTCATTCAAGTATGGGGGGGTACGATGTTTTTAAAGTCGATTATGATGTTGAAACAAACGTGTTTGGAACTCCTAAAAATTTAGATTATAAAATAAATACACCAGACGATGATATTATGTATATCGTTGATCCCAATTATGAGAACGCTTATTTTTCTTCGTCTAGAGCTGCTAAACAAGGGTTTCTTGATGTTTATAAAGTGAAGGTAGAGACTTTCCCTATTTTAAATGTGATTTTAGCAGGGAAGTTTGAAAATAAAATCAATCCCGAAGATATTCAGGCTACAATTAAAGTAGAGAATTTACAAACAGGAGAAATTGAGGGCATTTACAATCCCGATAATCAAGGGAATTATATTCTAGTTTTGCCTAGAAGTGGGAAATATAAATTTATAATTGAAACTCCTACTAGTGAAAAAATACATTCAGGAACTGTTGTTGTTCCTTCTCAAAAAGAGGTTAAGCCTTTAAAACAGTCATTAGCTTTAATAATGGACGGAGGAGAGGAAAAATTAATTATAAATAATTTATTTGACGAACCTGTTGAAAATGCAGATGAAATTATGGCGAAGGTGTTGAGGGGAATGGCTGATCCCGAACCTAATGCCGATACTTTTGATGAATCTTTATATCAAAATGAAAATGAGAATGACATAGTAACCGAAGCGTTAGATGAAAATTATACGATTGATGATTTGATTAGTCTAAGTAACGAAAAAGCGAATGAAATTCAGACTGAAGCCGATGAGATTAAAGAGCAGATGGAAGCTGCTTATGCTATTGCAAATAAAAATAGTAATTCGGCTAAAGCGTTAACAAAACAAGCAAATACTTTTTTGAATGAAGCAGAAACAATCGACAATCCATTAGATAAACAAGAAAAAATTGAGCTAGCAAAAAAAGCACACCTGCAATCAAAAGACATGAATTTGTTGGCGACCACAGCTCTCAATTTAGGTAGCTCTTTAAAAGGAGAATATGAAATAAAACAAAAAGAAGCCGAAGATGCTAAAAAAGTGGCGCAATCGATAGAGAAAGCAATCAATGAAAATTCACACGAAAAAGCTATCGCATCTTTAAAGGCTTTACAAGAGCATATTGATGAAATTATAAAAGATTCTCCGAATTATAAGTCTGGTTTTGATGAGATAGTAGAGAAAGCAAGACTTAAACAGGAGGAGGCTGATAAGGCGAGTAAAGAGGCGCAGGAATATAGAGAAGCTGATGATGAATTAGCGATTCGATTGGGACAATTAAACGCTGAATTAGAAAGAACTAAGAATAAAAATAAAGATGTTGTTCAACGACAGATAGATGACATTAAGGAGCAGCAAACGCTTAACGATGAAATGGCAAAGGACAGCTTTAAAAGGTCTATTGAGTTGCAAAAAGAAGCGGATGTTTTAAATCATCAAGTGTCGCTTATGTCTTCGTTGTATGACGATATAGATGCTGGTACAACAGTAGAGTTAACAGAGCAAGAAAAAGAGAAAATAGCCGATTATCTAGCCTCAAAAGAATTAGAAAGTCAAATTGAACTTAATGAGAAGAACTTGTTAGATTCAGATGTTTCAGTTTCGGAAGAAAATTTAAATTCCGAAAGCATGACATCTGACAATACCGACACTTACGAATTAAGCGATACCGAAAAGGAGTCTATAATAGAATCAGAAAAAGAGAATTACACCAATTTTGAGAATGATTTAGAAAACGCAAAAGCCATTGCTGACGAGCAAGAGCAATCAAAAGCTAAAGCAAAAATCACCAAAGATTGGTTGGCTAGTTTAGAAAACGAAATTTTAGACGTAGAAGATAAAATCGCTCTAGCAGATGATGCTAAAACAAAAGCAGAATTATCGGAAAAATTAACATGGTTGAACGAAAGCAAATC
>CAMZKF010000199.1 GCA_947311095.1 uncultured Flavobacteriales bacterium | reverse complement strand
AGCTTTTAATGCCAATGCAACTGGTCACCCAAATTACGGTTGGGGAAGTTACAACAGTGTTACTCATGCTGTAACAGGAGATTCTATCTTTATTATAAAAACATTAAACGGAACATACAAAAAGTTAATAATCGAAAGTTTTGAAGGAGGAAATTGGAATTTTAAATATGCCGACATCAATGGTACAGGAATGACAACAGAATCAATATCGACGAACAATTATACCGACAAAAATTTTGTGTACTACTCAATCGACAACGCAACAACAATAGATAGAGAACCTAACGCAGGAGCTTGGGACTTTGTAGTTACAAAATATCAAGCATTTCAAACTCAAGGAAGTTACTATCCTTCAACAGGAATTTTATTAAATAAAGGACTTAAAGCTCGTGAAGCAAGAAATGTTGCAGTAAACACAGCTCTTTGGGGAGATTATACAGAAGAAGAAAAAATAAATGTAATTGGTTTTGATTGGAAAACTTTTAACATGACCTCTATGTCATACGATATAGAAAATGATTTGAGCTATTTTATTACTGATAGAGCTGGAAACATTTGGCACATTGTTATGACTGGTTTCGACGGTTCTTCGGCAGGAGGAAATGTACACTTTACCAAAGAAAAAGTTTCGGCTGTTTCTATTGAAGAAAATAATAACATTAATTTAGGTATTTATCCTAACCCTACTTCTAGCCAAGTTACCTTTTTGTACGATAATTTATCAAACGAAAATGCGACTATAAAAATTATAGATTTAAACGGTAGAATAATTTATTCTAACCAGTTTTTAGGAACTAATTTTAATCAACAAACAATTGATGTTTCAAATTTCTCTAAAGGTTTTTACAGTGTAATTATTGAATCTAATGATAGAGTTGGAACTCAAAAACTAATTATTGAATAATAATTTTAGCCTAGTTTGGCTTAATTTTTATTTTGGTTATAGAGGAGCATTTTAATTAATGCTCCTTTATTTTTTTCTACTAATTCTTCCGCTATTTTACAGCGTAAATAAATCTATCTTTTTGGTTGATATCTTGAATTAACTTTACATTCTTAAACCCTTTATTTTTAACTAACTGTTGGGTATCGTCACCAAAAAACTCATTAACTTCAAAATACAACTCCCCTCCTACCTCTAGTTTTTGAAAAGCTAACTCTGCTATTTTATTATAAAAAATTAAAGGAGCGTCATTCTTTACGAAAAGGGCTAAATGCGGATCGTAAGCTAGTACATTCTCTGCCATTATTTTTTTCTCACTCTCTGTAATATAAGGAGGATTGCTAACAATTATATCTATTTTTTCATCAATGATAGATAGGCTATCAAGCATCAATATGTTTTGATGAATTAGATTCAGTTTCACTTTATTTTTTAAAGCATTTTTCTTCGCTATTTCTAATGCTGGTTTAGATATATCGAGTCCAAGCAACTTTAAATAAGGTGAGTTTGCTCCAACAGAAATAGGAATACATCCTGTACCTGTCCCAATATCTAACAAGACTTTTTGATGCCGTAAATTTTGAAGAATTAAATCAACTAACTCTTCTGTTTCTTGGCGAGGAACTAAAACGTTTTTATCTACATAAAAAGATAAACCATAAAATTCAGATTGATTAAAAATATGCTGAATCGGTTCGTTTTTATCTAACCTCTTTACAACGTCATTCAACTTTAATAATTCCGATTCTGACAAAGCTTCGTTGGCATTTAACCTTAGTGTTATTTTCTCCCAACCTTTCAAATAAAAAAAAGTAAGTTCAAAAAGATGCGCCAATTCCCTTGAAGCGTAATTAAGTTCTAGTTTTTTATAAAAATAAGTTTTAAAAGAAACTACTTTATTATCGAATACAAACACAATAAATAATTAAGCCGATGCCCCACCTTTAACTACTGCAATTCTTTCTGCCATGTAGTCAAATAGGTTGTTTAATGGTTTTTGAACCATCATTTTTAAAAACGGATTAATATCAGCATCACAAACTAACTGAGCTTCTGTAGTTCCGTCTTTTTCAACTAAATTTACATCTAATAAAAAACTAAAAGGAGATTTTCCTCCACTTTTTATATTAATCTGACTCGTAGGAGTATCAGAAATATATTCTAGAACGAGTTTGTATGTTTTTTGAATTTTAAACGAGCAAATTTTACTATCCGAACTCCAATCGCTAATATTTTTTTTGGGCAATAATAATTCATAATTATTCATATCGGTCAAAAACTCAAAACACTCTGCTTGAGAACAATTTACTTGTACTTTTTTACTTTCTATTCTAGTCATTATCTCTACTTATTTTGTCCGAAGGTAAGCTTTCTTCTTCTATTTTTCAAAAAACAGTTATTTTCTTATTCCAAAAGAAATAAAATCATTTTATTGAATATAATTTTTAATTTTGCTTATAAATAATTTTTATAATGAAATACATTGCCTTAATTTTTATCATTTTCTTATTATCTGCATGTAAAGAAGAACCGAAAACAATAGAAATACACCCTTTTGATAAAGTAAAAAAACAGCAGGAAGAAAAATTTACTACTCCTATCTCTATTTCAGAATTAGACTGGATAGAAGGGAAATGGATAGACAGCACCTCTTTTTTGGGGCATATAATAGTAGAGGACTGGAATCTAAAATATGATACACTAATAGGTAAAAGAGGTACAATGAAAAATGGAGAAATATCTTTTACACAAACCTCAAAAATTATAATTACAAAAGGAAAGCCTGTGTATTTATTAGAACCAAATGGAAGTGCTTTTGTCAGTTTTAGACTTAATGAATATACTAGCGATAAAATTTCATTTATAAATATAGCCAATGTTGCCCCTCAAGAAATAATATACACAAAAAAAAATAAAGAATTAGAATTGACGGTTATTAGTCTTACTCCTGCAGGAAAACGAACTTTTAAAAATATATTTAAGGCATTCAATAATTAATTTTTACTTTTAGCGTTTTCATTAACCAAAATAGTAAATAAACGAATAATAAGCCCTCTTCTTTTGACATAAAACAGAAAACAAAACATTGCATTTGGTTTTGTTAAACTTAGTAAATATGAATAAATTACAAAAAGTAATTACAGCAATAAAAGACATTATAAAACAACCTAGTCTTCTTAATTTAATTGTAGAAAGAAATGAAAGTTGGGAACAAAAAATAAATTCAAAACACCCTGTTTATAAAAAGGGGTTACCTATCTTACCTATAACATCAATTTTAGGAAATGAAATTAATATTTCTCCCTACGCTTTTTTAGACGGAGGTTCTTTACCTACTGATTTAGGTTTATTAAAATCATTGGCTCAACAAAATGAAATTACAACCTACTTTGAAATTGGAACTTGGAGAGGAGAAAGCATCGCTAATGTAGCTCCTTATCTCGACAATTGTATGACTCTAAATTTAAGCAATAATGAGTTAAAAGAAATGGGACTATCTCAAGATTACATCGACATGCACCGTTATTATTCAAAAAACACAGCTAACATTAAGCATTTAGAAGGAAACTCCCTAGACTACGATTTTAATAGTTTAAACACAAAATTTGATTTAATTTTCATAGATGGAGACCATCATTATAGTGGTGTAAAAAATGACACTCAAAAAGTTTTTGACCACTTAATTCACGAAAACACAATTGTTGTTTGGCACGATTATGCATTCAATCCAGAACACGTAAGAGCAGAAGTATTTTTAGGAATACTAGATGGAATACCTCCTAAAAAACGAAAAAATTTATACCATATTTCAAATACCCTTTGTGCTGTTTATTTTCCTAATTTAGACAATTCTATTCCTAAATTTGAAATGAATTATCCTCAAACTCCAACCCGTAATTTTGAGGTTAACATAAAAATAAAAGAGCAATAATACTTTGTTAAAAAAAAATAATAAATACTGTTGGAGCTCAATTATTGATTAGTGTAATTAGCTTACTTTTGTCTATCATTTACGCCAATACAGTTGGAAAAGAAGGTGTTGCCGAAATAGCCGTTGTTGTATTGGGTTTTTCAATTATAACAATGGTAAACACCTTATTGGGAAGCTCTTCCATTATTTATTTAGGTAGTCGAGTCAGTGTTTTTTCAATTTTATTACTCTCTTATAGTTGGATTGTTTTTTTTAGTATTATAATTGGATTTGTACTTTTTTATTTTCACTTAATCCCCCAAGAGTATTCCATTCACATAGCTCTTATAGCCTTTTTTGAATCCTTAACAACAATCAATAATCAGGTTATTTTGAGTAAAAATAAAGTCCAGTTATTCAATACTATAAAACTAACTCAAAAGCTAATTCTGTTTTTAGGAATTATTGCTTTTTTTCTATTTTTAAATCTTCACGAAACAATTTATTTCATTTTAATTTATTTGACATCTATCATTTTTGTATTTATAATTTCTTTTGTTTCGATTTTAAAATACTTAACAGACTTTAAATTAACCAATTTAAAACAATTGTTTATTACCAAACTTTCTTATGGATCTCAGCTTCAATTTTCGATGCTCTTTTCTTTATTGACCAATAGAATTTCGTATTATTTAATTGAAAAGTTTTTTGAAAGTACCTTGGGTATTTTTGCACAAGGAGTACAATTAATGGAAAATAACTTAATCGTATCGAGAAGTATTTCTCTTGTTCAAGTAAGCGATATCGCTTCAAAAGACGATAAAGACAATGCTGAAAAACTTACCATTATTTTACTAAAACTTACAGGAGGAATTACCTTAGTAATGGTTACAGTAATGATTTTGATACCAGAATCTGTTTATTTATTTATTTTTAGTGATGATTTTAAAGGCATTAAAGAAGTTATCTACCTCTACGCTCCTACTATATTTATAATGTCGATGAGTTCTATATTAATTCATTATTTTTGTGGAATAGCAAAATACTATTATAGTAGCATTGTTAGTTTTATAGGACTTATCATTAACCTTATTTCTTGTTTTTATTTCATTCCAAAATACGGGATTTTTGGAGCAGGAATTTCTATTTTTATTACCAATACGACCATCTTAATTATTCTTATTTCTCAATTTTTAAAAACAACAGATAACAATATTAAAGATTTGATGCCCAATAAAAATGATTGGCAATATGCAATAAAGCTATTATCTAAATCTTATAATAAAAACAATTAATCTAGTTTAGCTAGTTTTATTATCTTTGAGCTAACAATGCGTAAATTTTACAGCCAATTTTATTTATCAGAACGATTTTTTCTCTATTGGATAGGGGTTATTTTTCTATTCTGTTTAAGTTTTCCTTTTCCAATGTTACTTTTTATAGCTCAGTTTTCATTGATTTTATTATTTACGGGGCTTTTCTTAGATATTTTTATTCTTTTTTATAAAAACCCTAAAATAGAAACAAAAAGAAGCGTCAATAGTCCTTTATCTTTAGGCGATGAGAATAAAGTTACAATCGAATTTCATAGTCATTATCGATTTCCTGTTAATTTAACTATAATTGATGAAGTGCCCTATCAATTTCAAATTAGAAATTTTAAAAAGTCTGTAAAATTAAACCCTGATCGTAAATTTGTTATTCATTACACTTTAAGCCCCTTAAAAAGAGGTGAATATGTTTTTAATAGTATAAATTTATTTGTGTCTAGTTTTTTTAAAATAGTAGAAAGAAGAATCGAAATACATCAAAAACAAACGGTAGCTGTATATCCTTCAATTTTACAAATGCGAAAATACGAGTTACAACTGTTTACAAATACGGCAACCTTTAGGGGTATAAAAAAAGTAAGACGTTTGGGTAATAACAATGAGTTTGAACAAATAAAGAACTATGTACAAGGCGACGACCTTCGAACTATTAATTGGAAAGCGACCAGCAGAAAAAGAGAGTTGATGGTCAATCAATATCAAGACGAAAAAGCGCAACAAGTTTATTGTATTATAGACAAAAGTAGAACCATGCGTTCTCCATTCAATGGACTTTCTTTGCTTGATTATGCTATAAATTCAAGTCTTGTATTGTCCAATATTATTTTAAAAAAAGGAGATAAAGCAGGTCTTATTACTTTTTCCAATAAATTAGGGGGTTGTTTGTCGTCGGACGGCTCTAATCTTCAGTTGAAGCGAATAACAGAGGCTCTTTACAAACAAAAAACTGATTTTTTAGATGCTAATTTTGAAAGTTTATACCACGGAATCAGAAACACAATAAAAGGACGTAGCTTACTATTATTATTCACTAATTTTGAAAGCAATTATGCTTTAGAACGTAATTTACCCATTCTTAGAAAATTAAATCAACAACATTTACTGGTCGTTATTTTTTTTAAAAACACTCAAATAATAGAAGCTTCTCAACAAACTTGTAGCAACGTAAAAGATATTTACTTGAATACAATGGCTGGAAAATTTGTGTTAGAAAAACAATTAATGGTACAAGAATTAACCAAACATGGCATTCAAAGTATTTTAACTAAACCTGAAGATTTGAATGTAAACACAATCAATAAATATTTGGAAATAAAATCAAGGAGTATGCTGTAAGAAGATTTTTTCTTTACTTGATAAAATTTTTTTAGAATATCACATCTTGACTTTACTTCTAATAAGACTACTTTCTGTCTTCTATTTAAATAGATTTAATTTATATTTAAATAGTAATTCAAAACTAGATGTAACCCCTCCTACCGATTGCAATTTTGAAATTGTATAATCATAACTTAATCCAATATAAAAATTATTATACCTAAGTGCTGTATTGATTATAATAGCATCTTTTAATCTTAAATGAGTTCCTATTTTAAAATTCACATTACTTCCATTTTTTGTATATTTTGCCCTTACTTTAATCGGAAATGAGACAAAAGACCCTAGCTGAATCATTTTAAATTCCCCTTGAGAAGAATAAATAAAATCGGGAGATAAAAAAGGTTTTTCATCTGTTACAACCGAAGAACTTCTTTGCTTTCTAATTTCTAATTCACCGTATATTATAACTTTCCTATTTAGTTTATTATCTAAATATACCGAATTATAAATGGGTTTATTTAAATGTTTTATAGTTGCTCCTATTTTTGTTTTAAATTTATTTAAGTAAGTCGCTCCCCAAGTTAATCCAGCACCTAAATCAAATGCTGATTTAGAATTCCCCCCATAAATTGACTCATCATAAGAACTTTGATTTTCATCAAAATTAAATCCATTCCATTGATCTTCCCAAACTGAAGCCTTCCCGTTATTTGAGTTCTGCAATATTCCACTTTCGATTCCAAAAGAAATAATATCTTTTGAAGCTAATTTTGATTTTAAATGATAAGCAGCGCTAAACTTCCCACTAAAACTTTTATGAATATTATCTCCTAATGCTTCTTGATAAAAATATCCTCCTATTCCTATTTTACCATTTAGTATCGGTAAATCTAACGACGCTACATTAATCGTATATGGTGTTGCTATCGTTTTCCATTGATTTCGATAACTAACTAAAGCTCTTAAATTATTTGACCTTCCTGTTTCTGAAGGTGATAAAAATACAGTATTATTGTTCAATTGAGATAAATGCTCTGTTGTTTGACTTGTTATTAGTACTGTTACTAAAAAAAAACAGAACGTTAAAACATATTTAAACTTTGAAAATACTCCATCTTTCCCCGTAATATTCTTTATGTTTTTTATATTCAAATCAATCATCTCTCCAAGGTTATGTTTCCTTTAAAACTATATGGTTTTCCATTTAATAAAGTTCCTTCACAAAATATATTTAAAAACATCTGGATTCATTTTTTTCCCTTTGTAAGTTCCATCCCAACCTTTATTCAATTCATTATTTTCAAATACGAGTGTTCCGAATTTATCAAAAATCTTCATTTCAATTGAACTAGCTCTTTGATATCCCATCAAATAAAACACATCATTTATACCATCATTATTTGGCGAAAAACTTTTTGGAAAACCTATTGGAATTTCAGGTATTTCAATACCTGAAACAATTACGGTGTAATCCTCCCCTTGTCCATCTAAAGGACTGTAACATGGGTCATCAATAGCTTGCAAATCGTTGATTATTCGAATTCTAATTGGAGTTTCCAAAACTGTACTTTCAGGATATTCTATTTCTGCTTCAACCATATAATTAACCGCTTGCCCCTCGTAAAAGAGTTCGTCATTTGAAAACTCTCCACTATTATCTATATCAATCCAAATATTTACATAAGCATCTTCTGTGTAAGTTTGAACAAATATCGTATCGATAATATCTCGTTCTACTTCGGCATAGGTTACACATTTAGATGAAAAATCGATATAGCCATGATCTCTATCGGTAGTTCTACTTGCTATATTCATTGACGCATACTTAACATTAAGTATCCCCGCATTGGGATTTGTCAACCCCTGATTTTGACTCACTGGTAAGCAATTTATACTTTGAGGAGAAATAATATTATCAGGAGCTTCTACAGCACCTTCCGATTCTGTAAGCGAAACTGCTATTGTAGTCAATGTATTACGAGCTATCGTTTTTTGATCATTTGTAAACCTATCGGGGCAATTACAATAATTCATAAAGTTTTTTGCAGCATTATCATTATAAGTAGCTCCTGTACAAGCATTATTTGTACCCACTGCGCAAGTTCCAAGATTTCTTATATGTGGCTCTGTATCTGCACAACCGTCACTATCTACACCATAAGTAATATCAGCAGGGCAAGTAGATCCATTATCATCTCCCTTAAATGTATGATGTAAGTGTAAATAATGACCAAATTCATGTATGGGAGTAGAATTATCTCTTCCAAAACTTAAATCCCATTCGGGGTGTTGACTATTAGGATCGTATCCAAAACTTTTGTAAATCATAAAGGAGCCTTCATAAGCTCCCCCTGTATAAAAGTAAGCATAGCCTTGAACTCCAGCTCCTCCTCCATTATCATCTATTTCTGTCACTGTCCAAATATTGAAATACTTATCCGCAGACCAATAACTTAAAGCACTCAATTCGCTCTCATCTGCGGCATTTACATCGTCTCTTTCTAAACCTCTCTCACTATATCCTTGTATATGCGATGCGTTTATTCTATTTATTCCATTTGTTGGTTCACAATCCAATGTCTGTCTAGCTAATCTAAACTCAATTTTAAGGTCCACTCCATTTGCAATATGCCTTCCTCTATAAACTTCATTTAGCCGATCAATCGAACTTATAATTTGAGCATCTGTAATATTAGAACCTGTTCCAATTGGTTCTCCTAAATGCAACACATGTACTACTACAGGTATAATAAGAAGTTCTTCTGAATTTACGCTTGCTTTTGACTGAATTATTTCAGCTGATTTTTTTACAATTTTAGCGTAAGCTGGATTGTTTTTTATTCTAGCTTTGTGAGCTGATTCAAAACCACATTGAGAATCGACAGTTAAAACAAAACTAAAAAATAAAATAATAGAGGTTATAACTAGTTTCATATGGTAATTTATTTGATTTTACTAAATTAAAGAATTAAATT
>CAMZKF010000198.1 GCA_947311095.1 uncultured Flavobacteriales bacterium | reverse complement strand
GAAGTTTATAAAAAACAATCAGGAGGTCGTGGTAAATTTGCCGATATTGTTGTAGAGATTAAACCTCGTGAAGATGGAGAAGAAGGGCTAGAATTTATCAACAAAGTAAAAGGTGGAAATGTTCCTAGAGAATTTGTTCCTAATGTTGAAAAAGGTTTTAAAGAAGCTATGAAAAATGGTGTTCTTGCAGGTTTTTCTATGGATAGTATGACTGTTACTCTTTTAGATGGGTCTTTTCACGCAGTGGATTCAGATGGATTATCTTTCGAAATTTGTGCTAAATTAGCTTATAAAAATGCAGCACCAGCTTGTGGAGCAGTATTGTTAGAGCCAGTTATGAAATTAGAAGTGGTAACTCCAGAAGAAAACATGGGAGATATCGTTGGAGATTTAAATCGTAGAAGAGGTCAAATCGAAGGAATGGACGATAGAAATGGAGCCAAAATTGTTAATGCATTAGTTCCACTTTCAGAAATGTTTGGATATGTTACTGCTTTAAGAACGATGTCTTCAGGAAGAGCGACATCAACTATGGAATTTTCTAAATATGCAGAATGTCCTAGTAACATTTCAAAAGCAGTAATCGCAAAGTCTAAAGGAGAAGTATAGCCAATACAAATATTAAAGAATAAGACATGAGTCAAAGAATTAGAATAAAATTAAAATCTTACGATTACAATTTAGTTGATAAATCAGCAGAAAAAATTGTTAAAACCGTTAAGTCAACAGGAGCAGTAGTTAGTGGTCCAATTCCATTACCTACACATAAAAGAATATTTACAGTTTTGAAATCTCCACACGTTAATAAAAAAGCGAGAGAACAATTTCAATTATGTTCATATAAAAGATTATTAGATATCTATAGTTCTTCATCGAAGACTGTTGATGCTCTAATGAAATTGGAACTTCCTAGTGGAGTTGATGTAGAAATAAAAGTATAATTAAATAAATAAAATAAAATGGCTGGTATCATAGGCAAAAAAGTAGGGATGACTAGCGTATTCAGTACCGATGGTAAGAATATACCATGTACGATTATTCAGGCAGGACCTTGTGTAGTAACACAAATAAAGTCTGAAGAAAAAGACGGATACGAAGCAATTCAAATAGGATTTGATGAGCGAAAAGAAAAAAATACATCTAAAGCATTAATGGGACATTTCAAAAAAGCTAAAACTTCTCCAAAGAGAAAATTAGTTGAATTTGACTCATTTGATAAAGACTTAAATTTAGGTGATGAAATTACAGTAGAATTATTCGAAGAAGGAGAATATATTGACGCAGTGGGAACATCTAAAGGTAAAGGATTTCAAGGTGTTGTAAAAAGACACAATTTTAGTGGGGTTGGAGATGCAACTCACGGACAGCACAATAGATTGAGAGCGCCAGGGTCAATTGGAGCTGCTTCATATCCAGCTAGAGTATTTAAAGGAATGAAAATGGCTGGAAGAATGGGGAACGACCGTGTAAAAGTAAATAATCTACAAGTTTTGAAAGTTTTAACTGACAAAAACATTATTGTAGTTAAAGGGTCAGTACCAGGAGCAAAAGGATCATACGTAATACTAGAGAAATAATGGAATTAGCAGTATATAATAAAGAAGGTAAAGAAACATCAAAAAAAGTTAACTTAATAGATTCAGTTTATGCAATTGAACCTAATGAGCATGCAATCTACTTAGATGTAAAACTTTACTTAGCCAATCAACGTCAAGGTACGCATAAGGCAAAAGAAAGAGCAGAAATAAAAGGAAGTACTAGAAAAATTAAGAAACAAAAAGGAACTGGTACAGCTCGTGCAGGAAGTATTAAAAATCCATTGTTTAGAGGAGGAGGTAGAGTTTTTGGACCAAGACCAAGAAACTATTCTTTTAAATTAAATAAGAAATTAAGAAAATTAGCTCGTGTATCTGCATTAACTTATAAAGCAATAGATAAGAAAATTTTAGTGTTAGAAGATCAAAAATTTTCAGCTCCAAAAACAAGTGAGTTTTTAAAAATGTTAGAAAATTTAAATGTTTCTGATAAAAAAACGTTATTTGTAGTGACAAATGAAGAAAGAAATGTATATTTGTCTTCTCGGAATTTAAAAAAGACTAAAGTTGTCTCTGCAGATAAGTTAAATACTTATGATATTCTAAATGCAGAAACGCTAATCTTAGCTGAAGGATCGATAGAGAAAATAGAAAACTTATTTAACGTATAAGAAATGCAAGATATTATAAAACAACCTGTATTGACTGAAAAGTCAAACATGTTAAGCGAAAAAAAGAATACTTACACTTTTATTGTTGATAAGAATTCAAATAAAATAGAAATTAAAAACGCCATCGAGAAATTGTACAATGTTGCTGTTGACTCTGTGAACACAATGAATTATGGTGGCGGGAAAAAGAAAATGAAACAAACAAGTCGTGGTATTTCTTATCAACGTAACAAATTTGTAAAAAAAGCAATTGTTACAGTAGCAGAAGGAGATATTATTGATTTGTATGAAAACATTTAACGACAGAAATTAAATAAAAATGGGATTAAGAAAGTTAAAACCAATGACACCTGGTCAAAGGCACAAAGTAGCCGATGACATGTCAGATGTAACAGCTTCAAAACCTGAAAAATCTTTAGTAAAAGGATTGACAAAATCAGGGGGGAGAAATAACACTGGAAAGATGACGATGAGATACATCGGAGGTGGTCATAAGAGAAAGTATCGTGTAATAGATTTTAAAAGAAATAAACACGACATACCAGCAACAGTAAAAACGATAGAGTACGATCCAAATAGATCTGCTAGAATCGCATTATTGTATTATGCAGATGGTGAAAAAAGATATATTATTGCGCCAGAAGGTTTAGAAGTAGGTCAGACTGTAATGTCTGGTAGAAAAGCAGAACCAGAAGTAGGTAATACATTGTTTTTGAGTGATATACCTTTAGGGACTGTTATTCATAATGTTGAATTGCAACCAAATAAAGGAGGAGCTTTAGTTAGAAGCGCTGGAGCTTATGCTCAATTAAACGCTAGAGATGGTAAATATGCAATTGTAAAATTACCATCAGGTGAAGTTAGAATGATTCTTTTAACATGTACAGCAACAATTGGAGCTGTGTCTAACTCACAACATAGTTTAACTAGGTCGGGTAAAGCAGGTAGATCTAGATGGTTAGGTAGAAGACCTAGAGTAAGGGGAGTAGTAATGAATCCAGTCGATCACCCAATGGGAGGTGGTGAAGGAAAATCATCAGGAGGACACCCAAGATCTAGAACTGGTTTACCAGCTAAAGGATACAAAACAAGAAGCAAAACAAAAGCTTCTAATCGCTTTATTATATCAAAAAGAAAAAAATAAGAAATGGCTAGATCGTTAAAAAAACCACCATTTGTACATTATAAACTAATTAAGAGAGTTGACGAAGCACAAGATTCTGGATCAAAAAATGTTATAAAAACATGGTCAAGAGCTTCAACTATAACTCCAGAGTTTGTAGGGTTGACTATTGCAGTTTATAATGGGAAAAAATTTATTCCTGTTTATGTTACTGAAAATATGGTAGGTCATAAGTTAGGAGAATTTGCACCAACTCGTACTTTTAGAGGACATGGTGGTAAAAAAGATAAAGGAAAAAGATAACCACTCTAAAAGTTTATTGAAATGGGAAAAAGAAAAAAAGAAGCTGCAGCTATTAGAAAAGAACTAAAGAATAGTACAGCTATTGCAAAATTAAATAAGTGTCCTACTTCACCTAGAAAAATGCGCTTAGTCGCTGATATCATTAGAGGTGTGGATGTTTATAAAGCTTTAAATATTTTAAAATTCAATCCGAAGGAAGCTTCAGTGAGAATGGAAAAATTATTGTTGTCAGCTATTAATAACTGGGAACAAAAAAACGAAGGTGAGGATTCAACTACTGCAAATTTAATCGTTAAAGATGTGTTTGTAGATAGTGCAAGAATGTTTAAAAGAATTCAACCAGCACCTCAAGGTAGAGCACACAGAATTAGAAAAAGATCAAATCATGTTACACTAGTAATAGATAAAACGAAGTAAAAGATAATATTAATGGGACAAAAAACAAATCCAATAGGAAATAGATTAGGTTTCATCAAAGGATGGG
>CAMZKF010000197.1 GCA_947311095.1 uncultured Flavobacteriales bacterium | reverse complement strand
CTATTAAATGAGTTCCAACAGCATCATCATTGGCTGTTGGTGGACAATTAGTTATAGTAACCACAATCGAACCATTTGCTGTACACCCCAAACCATTATCTCCGACAACATTATAAGTAGTCGTATTCAAAGGAGATACTGTTACAGGATTAGAATTTCCTAAACCATTATCCCATGTATAATTTGCAGCTCCAGAAGCTGTTAAAATAACTGGATCTCCATCACAAGAAACTGCAGGATTAGCGGTAATTGTTATTACAATCGGATTTGCGACTAAAGGTTGGGTATCTTGAGCATCTGGACATCCATCGTTATCGTCATCAGGATCTCCAAAATCACAAATTCCATCTCCGTCGGTATCGGTACCATCATTATTAACATCATTATTTGCTCCTGCAGTAAAATCATTATTAGCAGTTTGCGAACAATCATCACAACCATCTCCATCATCATCAAGGCAACTAGAAGGATCTAAAGGAGCGTTATCTAAACCATCTACTATTCCATCATTATCATCATCTGGATCACAATTATCTCCTAGTCCATCGCCATCGGTATCTATATTTTCTAAATAATCAAAAACAAAATTCCCATTAGCATCTAAAGGCAACCCATAACCATCAGACCCTGCAACTGTTCCATCTGGATTATACCCTGTTCCATCAACCTCTCCATCAGCAGGTGTCGTATCTGTATAACCAGCTTCAAAAACATCTAAACAATTATCTCCATCAGAATCTAAATCTATCGCATTAACTAAACCATCTAAATCTAAATCAAAAAGATCATTTACACCATCAAAATTTGAATCAACAAACCCAGGATAATCTAAATCTAAATAATTATAAATTCCATCACCATCATTATCAGCAAAAGGGTCATCTATATTTTCATCAACATCTAAAATACCATCATTGTCGTTATCAATATCTGTAATATCGTCAATCCCGTCTCCATCTACGTCACAATTTGGAACAATCATAGCGGTAACTGGAGAAGAAGCATCTAACGCCCAAAACCAAGTATTTACTGTTCTTATATTCCCAAAATCATCACATAATAAATTAACGGTAGCACTACCATCTCCTGCATTAGGAGCTGGAACAGTTATTCCTGACCCCGTACCGTCCCAAGCGTGAGAAGGTCCAATAATACCGTCTAACATTCCTGCTTGAGCAGCTGTTCCAACAACGCTAACAGAAGTATTATTTGTAGCTCCACTACACGCACCTCCAGTGGCAGTTAATTGTGTATCGTCCCAATATAAAGGCCTATTATTTGAAGCAGGAAATAAACCTGTAACAATCAATCCATTTGTATTCAATTCCGCATCATATAATGGTATATTTGTTCTTCCTCTATAAATCGTCACCACTACATTTGTAGATACATTTACAGGAGCTAAATTCCCCAAACCATCTAATCCGTTCCAAGGCATCAAGTGATTCCCTGCTAAAACTCCATAATCTTCTAAAACTAAGTCAGCTGTTCCTGCCTGATAACCAGCGGTTCCATTTAAATCAAGAAATATAGAAATATCACCATCTTCGAATGTTACATAGGGAATAAAGTAATTGCCTGGACAACCAAATATATTAGATGTAATACCAGGTTGAGCTGTTGGTGAAATAGGATAAATATTTAAATCAGGCTGACTTAAAAAAACTTGATAGCCATTCGCTAAAGTTGGAGAAACTCCCGTTGGATTGTTAGTTGATTGCCGGTCAACTAAAAAATTACCATTGGGATTAACACCATAAAAATTAGTCGTAATTTCAAATGCTAAAGGCTTAAAACCAGACTGAAAATCCATTGATAAAATTTGTTGATCTTGTGTATAAACGAAGAAATCGGCTAAAGAAGAACCTCCTAAAGCATTATTGTAAGTATTAACACCTCCCTGTGTTGCCACTAAATCTACCGTAGTAAGGCTCCATTTACGACACCAAACACGACCATCGACTTGATTATTTGCATTATCAGAAACTGTAAAATCAAAAAACGGCATCATTATCACTCGATTATTAGAAGTCGTTCCACCATCAGAACTTCGATAAATCTCGATATAAAAATCTCCATTAGACAGGGGATTAAAAACAAAAGGAGTATATCCCGTAGGGGTAGCACCTCCGATATTAGGGCCTGCAAAAGCTTCATTATAATTCTGTATAAAACCTGCTCCTGAAGTTGGTATTAAAGTAGGTCCAGCAACAACCGTCCCTGATTGATTGTAAATTTTAAAATATGCATCAGTTACTAATGTAGAATTAAAATTATTGTAATTTCGAGGGTGAAAACCAAAATATAAATTTTCCGTAGTATTATCTGAAATTGAAAACTGTAATCGTTGATCAACAGGGCTATTTAAATAAGAACCTCTTGTTTTATTAGGCCAAACTAACAATGCTGTTCCGTCAGAAGAATTTAGAGGCGAAACTTGTTTTGTCCCTTCCGCTACCGCATTAAAAGAGATTAAAATAAATAAAAAATAAGCAACATAACTGTTTTTTAATACTGCAAGTTCTTTAATAAAATAATTGTTCATAATAGTATATAAAATAATGATTATTAGAGGGTAGCAAATATTATTATTTCAATAAGCAAAGGTATATCAAGTTTTTAAAAACAAACATTAAAACTCTTATTATTAGACCTAACCTAGTTTTTTTTAGTTTTTTTAAAAAAAACAACGACAAAAGTATGTTGCTTTTTTTTTATTAACAATTATTTAAGGTTTTAAACAGTTCTAATCTTACAACTTTGTGATTTTTTTAACTAAAAAGCTTGTTTTATTTTTAACTTTCAAAATAAAAAAGCCTTTCACATCATTCTCTATCGTTATGTTATAAACAGTGTTCTTTGTCATGTTCTTTTTATGATAAAGTAAATCTCCATTCAAATTATAGATAGAAGCTGAATAATCGTTCAATGAAGATTTAATTTTAAATTCACCATTATTTGGATTGGGATATAAATTTAGAATAGACTCATTTTGCTCTTCTATATTTGTACAATCAAGAACCGTTAACGAGACAACTGTTGTGTCAGAAGGACAAATATCATCAGATACAACGTATAAAAACTCATTATTTCCTTCAGGCAATGATTCGGCAGATAAAATAGTATTATTTAAAACTTGATTTCCACTATGCCAATCTCCTGAGGTTTCGACTAAGCCTGTTATCCCTTCAAATAAATAAAGAGAACCCGTATTGCAACTTTCAAAATTAGCAATAGGTTCACCTGCGTAATTTCCACTTTTAACATTTAAGCGATAAGATGTTGTATCAGCATCGCAAAAATTAGATACTATATAATCAACTTGATTATAATTATATGACATTAAACCTATAGAAATTAATGAATCATTTATTATTGCATTTTGATTACTAATGTATTCCCATCTTCCCAAAAGATTGATATCGTAATTAGTTAAATTTTCAAATAAATTAACGGTATCTATAACACAAACATTTACCGTATCGAAAATAGAACTCCCTGCCTTATCTGAAAGAGAATAATCAAAAACAGAAAAATCAATTAATCCTTCTTGGGAAACAATGTAACTTCCTATCCAAAAATAGATTTCTTCACCTGGGGTTAACCCACAAAGTTCTACTGCAGATTTTCCAGGTTGTCCACAAACATTATTGGTTGAAGAACTTGAAAAACTAGCTGTATTTATTACTGTAAAAGTACTTAAATCACTACAATCTGAAGGTGAATTATAAACACCTATTTCTGTGTTTATTTCTGAATTACAAGTTTCGATTGCTAAATGTCCCGATTGAGGAACAATAGTCTTAAACCAGATTGTATTTTGTGGTGTATTTCCTAAATAAAAAGGAGCCCCAAATTGCGTTGATGTATTTACATTGTTTGTTTGATGCACCTCTCCATCGGCTAAGATAAAAACAGGATTACAAGAGCTATCATTACTTACAGCTAAATAAACCGTTAATGGACCTAACCAAGAACTTTCATTTGAAATAGCGCAAACAGACTTTACATAAATGTCATACACCCCTCCTATATTTAAATTGGTAATGGTATCGGTAATTGTTTGGGCTGAAAATGACGTTCCTTGTCCAAGTAAAAAATCTTTTTCTCCGTATTCTACAATCCATTCCGTTTCGTTTCCCGTAGGAATCCAAGAAAAGACAATAGAATCTTCAACTTGCGTGACTAAAGTCAAATCATGAGCTTTTGGACAAGTGACTACACTTAATTTTACATTATCAATAGCAAAACCATCGGACGAATAGCCGTAATTATCACGTTGAGAAAACTTAACTTGAAAACTAGAAGAATAGTTTTGAGAATTGGCATTTAAAATTGTTGAAACTTGTATTGTTTCTTCTTCTGAAAACCATGTGTTTTGAGGTAGTACAGACCAATCATAGACTTCAACCCATATATCGTTTTCGCTTCCTCTAATGAAAATACGGTCTTCAATGTTTGGTTCATCAGCTACATTATTACAATCAAAAGAAAGGTAAATAGGATCTGCTGTTGTATAATTTGAAAGATTTAAGGTTAAAATAAATTCATTTGTATTGAATGTACCAAAAGAATTAACGTCAAAAGTTATAGCTCCGTTTCCTCCATTATTAACAGGCGAACCATTTCCACAAAGTGCTCGACCTAAACTAGTACTACTTTCAAATGTCCATCTATAATTATTATCACAAATTAGTGTATCTACTCCCG
>CAMZKF010000196.1 GCA_947311095.1 uncultured Flavobacteriales bacterium | reverse complement strand
TTTTAGTTTTAGTTTACTTTTAGTATAATTTATGTTAAAGCTAATGTCTAAGTATTCCTTTATAGAATAATTAATATTTAACGAACTGTTCAAATTAAAAGAGAAAGGCATCGATAAATTATTAGACTCTTTTTTTGTAATGTAATGATTATAAGATGAATTGTCTAGACCTAGATTTTTTCCATCTCCATTGGTAGCTAAAGTTCTTCTAAAGTTATGACCTCTAAAGATTTTTGTAAGAGAGAATAGTGTATTTATGTCACCTCCCACAGTCAGACGCTTTCCCATATACCCAGGTACTTGTGCACTGAGGTTAAAAGATAAAGTAATAAAAATGAGAAATATTAAACACCTCATAACTATTTTTTTACTTGATTTAATATATTATAAAGCTGAGAATTGATGTGTACCTGTTTTGCTTTGGTGTTTAATTGAATTGTTTTTTCGAGTAATAGCTTTCCTTTTTCAAGGTCGTACCATAAAAAATACAAATAAGTTGTTTTGTTTACTTGATAAATTCCAGAATAAAGAAAAATATTTGTTCCATATTTTGGAATTAAATAAGGTGTATATTCCGACTCTAAATCAATTATATTCCAATCGGATACTATGTTTTGATGCATCATATTTTCACTCATCCAATCGTTTACCGTTGCCAAATCGTTGTATTTTTCTACTTCTGATTGAGTCAGTATTTTTGGCGAGAGTATTTCATAATCAATGCCAACTTTGTTTGAAATAGTTTCTATTTGCTGATAAAGTTCATACTTCTTTTGTTCTGCATTTTTTAATTTTTGACCTTTATTAGTGCTAGATATAAAATAATCGGGATCTACAAAAATAATTTTATCTGTTTTTATATTGTAATAAGCATAAATATTTTTAGCTTTTAATTTAGCTTCTTTTTTTGCTCTTTTTTTTGCTCATTGAATAGTTTCTTCCTTTCATAATAACTCAAATCTTCGTCCTCTTGGTCTGTATCTTCTTTTTTATTGCTGATAGCGTCTGCAAAAAAGTTATTCAATTCTTCTTTATTGGATGCGTTGTACAAATATTCGTGATGAAATGATTCTCCAATTGTACTTCCGTCAGTTTGTATAACACCTTCTGTAACTTGTTGTTTTTGAATGGCTCTCAATTTCGCATATTTTCCTTCTATTTTTTCAATGTCAACTTCTTCTACAACTGTAGAGCTTATCGTATCATCGGCGTGTTTAATTTATAAAACTCTTTGAATGTATAGTCTTCTTCTTGAACTAAGTTTTCAATTAGATTTAGCATCAATGATTTTATATATTCATCTTCTTTATGGAGTAAATAATAATCATTTAGTTTTTCAATCGTCAGAGCTGTGAGTTGAACTTCGGATAGTTGTTCAAAAAAGAAATAAGCAGCACTTATTTCCCCTTCATAATTTTCGTAGTCTTGGGCTATTTTATAATATTTATTGTTTAGCTTGTATTTACTAAGACCATACAATGATTTAAGTATGTTTCGTTTTAAAAAATCACTATTTGGATAATCCTTCAGTAGAATTTGAGCATTGTAAATGGCTTTTACATAAGCAGCGTTTTTATTGTTGATTCTAATACTTTCAAATCGGCAAATGGTTCTTACTTTTAGAAACGTTTCTTTGGGTTGTATATATATCTTACCTCCCTTGGAATTGGCTATCATGCGTTGTATTTTAATTCTTCTTTTTTTTACGTTTGGGTGTGTACTTTTAGAGTCATCATAATCGTCTATAAAGTGAATTTGCATGATGGTATCGAGTTTGTATTCTTCTGGTATTTTGACCGTATTTGTTTCATAAAAATCATATTCAAAAACTTCTTCTTCAAAGGGGAGGTATGAGAATTGTAAAACGTCAAATACACTTAGAGCTTCTTTTATTTTATATCCTGCATCTTTCAATCTAAAATAACCTAAAGAATCGGCTTCAAATTCTAATGTTTTTGAAAAATTACTTAATTTAATAATGTTTTTATCGTAATCGCTATATTTATAGTTTCCCGAATTTCGATTGACTTTAGAAGTTTCTAAAAATGTATTGATAACGTGTTTTTTTGTGTAATGCGTAATTTCGTGTGCTAAAACTTGTGCCAATTGAGCTTCGTTTTCTAGTTGAGCAATTAGCCCTAGCGTAACAAAAATCATCCCTTGGTTGGTTGCGAAAGCATTGGTAACGTTAGATTTTAAACAGTAAAAGCGCAATTTACTTCTCAATTCTGGTTCATTCTCCAACAATTTATCAGCAACTTTGTTTACATAGTCAGATACAGGATCTCCAAACAATATACGACCACTCATAAGCAACTCGTCTATCATATAATTAGACTTTAAAATAAAGTTGGTTTTATTCTCTCTGTCTTTATAACTGTCTCCGTTGTCTAGAATTATATCTAAATCTTTTTGAACTTTATCAAAGGTCTTTGCCGTAAAATCCGTAGGGATTTCTCCTGATGATACTAAAGGTGTGTAGTTGTTAAAGTCTTGTGCGTAATTGGTTAAGACAAAAAGAATTAGTAATATATTTAAAATATTTTTCATTTAATTTATTTTTCTATTTGAATGACGCTTACTTCATTTTCAGCATAAACAACCACGAGATAGTAGTTTTCTTTAGCTAAGTATGAATATCTAGCTTTTTTTAAGTCTTTTTTCTTATTTATTTCGTTGGCTTTTTTTACAACTATTTTTCCTATTTTTCCTTCGTTTTGAGTCATTATATAATTATCTGTTAAACTCATTTGGTTGTAATCGTATCCTTCAAATAGGTAATCATTTTTATCTAATACTTTTCCGTTTTCTTTTGAAATAAAATAGTTGTAGATATGTAGTTCGTCTTTTTTTAGTATTCGAAATCCTAAAGTTTTTTCATCCATTGAGGCAAAACTAATACGATAGTA
>CAMZKF010000195.1 GCA_947311095.1 uncultured Flavobacteriales bacterium | reverse complement strand
TATTTACAAAAAAACAAAATTTATTGAGTTAAATATTTAATTTCTTAATAACTTTTACTTTTAGGTGATAAATAAAATCATTTTTTGCAAAATAAAATCATTTTTAGTTTACCTTAGATTGCGAAAAGTGATAAATTATGACAGAAGGAACTAATGTATTGATTAATGGGGTGTTTTACGATGCTTCTAAACCTTATTTACAAATAAATAGGGCATTTTTGTATGGCGATGGTGTTTTTGAAACAATTCGTATAATTAATGGGCTTCCTTATAATTTTGAAAGTCATTATGTTAGAATGACTGAAGGAGCAAAGGTTTTGGGTATATTTGTTCCTCAAGAATACAGTTTGTCTTATTTTTATGAGCAAATTATTACTTTACTCAAAAAAAACAAAATAAAAGCAGGAGGTAGAGTTCGTTTAAATTTGTATAGAAATAACGGAGGTTTTTATCAACCAAGTAATAATACGTGTTCTTATTTAATTTCGGCAGATTTATTGCCAAACAACTTGTTTAAGTTAAACAAAGAAGGTTTGTTGGTCGATATATTTGAAGGAATGGTAAAACAGCAAAATATACTGTCAAACTTTAAAACTTTAAATGCAATTTTGTCTGTTTTAGCTGGGAATTATGCTAAAGAGAATCAATTAGATGATTGTTTTTTGATTAATGAGAATAACCATATTATTGAAAGTATTTCTTCTAATGTGTTTTTAGTTTCTAATGGTGTTTTATATACTCCTCCACTAAAAGATGGGTGTGTAGGAGGGACTATGCGAATGAACATTATAAATATAGCGTTAGAAAATAATATAAAAATATATGAGACTTCATTGACTCCTCAAAATTTAATGGCTGCTGATGAAGTCTTTTTAACAAATTCTATTGCTGGTATTCAATGGATTGGAGGGTACAAATCAAAAAGATACTTTAATAATATTAGTAAAAAACTAATGGTGTTAATCAATTCTAAAGAAGCTAATTTAAAGATGGATCTAAGGGAAAATTAGAAATAGTTTGGTATTTTCCTCCTTTTTTTTCTAATGTTTTTTTCCAATAATTGTGAGTGCTATTTTGCATTAAGTCTTTAACGTTAAATTCTGAAACAATCCAAGAGCCTCGATTGATTTCTTCTTTTAATTGTCCTTTGCTCCAACCCGAATAGCCTAAGAAAAAATGAATTTCTGAATTGCTAATTAACCCTGTATTTATGAGTGTGGTAATTTGATTGAAATCGCCACCGGTATATAAACCATTTTTTACTTTTACACTTCCCTCTATTTCGTCTCCAAGAGTGTGAATGTAGTAAACGCTGCTCGTACTCATTGGTCCACCTAGGCTAACTTTAAATTCTTTACTTTTTATAGCGGGTAATAAGGCTGAAAGATTCACGTCGGTTTGGTTATTAACAACATAACCAAATGAACCGTCTTCATTGTGTTCGCATAGGCAAACTACGGAACGTTGAAAATATTGGTCGTCATTAAAAGGTTCTGAAATTAAGATTAATCCTTTTGTTGGTTCAATAAGGTTTAGTTTCGATACGTCAAATAAATCTTTCATAGAACAACGAAAATAAGTTTTTTTATTCAAATGGCGTTAAAAATCAATTAATTTTAAAGCCTAATACGGAAACATCGTCTAATTGTTCTTGATTGTTTTTCCAGTTTAAAAATTCATTTTTTAGTTTTAATCTTTGTTCAGTAAGGCTTAGAGGTGATATTTCTAATAAAAATTTTCTAAAATTAGGATAGTAATATTTTTTTCCTTTTTTTCCTCCTTTTTGATCGGGGAAACCATCGCTAGAGATGTAAAATAAATCATTTTTTTTGAGTAAAATTTCATGTTGCTGAAATAGAGTAGAACCATTGCCTCCCAGTTGGAATTTTTGACCTTTGTATTCGGTAAGATTTCCATTTCTAATATGGTAAATAGGTATGTGAACTCCTGTGTAGGTAAGCTTTCCATTTTCAATCATACACAATGCAATGTCTAATCCATGTTTAAGAGAGCCACTTGATTTATTGTTTAATCTTTTTTGCAATCTCAAATGAAGTTCTTCTAAAATTTTGGAAGGCTTTATTATTTTTTCAGCTAATATTTGAGTTAAAATATTTAAACTAATCAATGTCATAAAAGCTCCTGGAACGCCGTGCCCTGTGCAATCTGCTAAAGCTAAGTAAGATTTGTTTTGATGTTGAGCAGTCCAGTAAAAATCACCACTTACAATGTCCTTTGGATTGAAGTAAATAAAATTATTGGGAATTACGTTATTCACTTCTTCTAAGGAAGGAAAAGCTGCTTTTTGAATGTTTTTAGCATAATTAATACTATCTTCCGTTGCCTTTTTTTCTTTTTCAATTTCTTGTTTTTGAATGTCAATTAATTCTTTTTGTTTTTTTGTCGTTTTCCATCTTCTAAAGATGATGAATAAAAATAAGCTAATAATAAGCAGTCCTATTATAGTAGTCCAAATAATATATTTTTGTTTTCGTTGTTTGTTTTCCGAAATAAGTTTTTCTTTTTCACTTTCTATATTCAAAATTTTTATTTCCGATTGATGTTTTAATTCCGAAATTTCTTTTTCTTTAATAAATGAAAATTCGGCTTGTTGCCTTCCTATTTCTTGTTGGTTACTAAGACTTTCTATCGAATCTTTTAAATTTATAAATTCTTCATGCCATTTAAGGGCTTGTTTAAAATCTCCTTTTTCTTTATTAACAAAATAAAGCCCTTCTGTTGCTGTTTTGTATGTTTTTAGGTCGTTATCTTTTGTTAATTCCCTTACCTTTAAGTATGTTTTTTGAGCCTCATTATATTTTTTTTGATTTCCTAAAACAGTGGCTAGTCCCGTGTAAGCATTGGGTAGGTAATAAGAGGATTTGATTTCTGTGAGTGTTTTTATGGCTGCTTTTTCATAAGATAAAGCTTTGTTCAGTAGTTGACTTTTGTTCATCGAAAAGTCATTGTTTAAGGTTAATTCATTGTTGTTTAAACCTGCTATGCTGACGTATGTATTTCCAATCGATAAATCACAAATTCCAATTCCTATTTTATCATTGGCTTCTTGCGCATATTTTTTACTAATGTTATAGTTGTCTATTGCCGAAATGTAGTCTTTTTTTGAGTCGTAATAACTAGCGAGATTGAAGTAGCTTAAACCTAGACTAAATGGAGTTCCGAATTCTTTTTTTATTTCAATAACTTCTAGTTGTGTGGCTATAGCTTTGTCCGTTTCTCCAGTACTTTTCAAAATATTAGCAATATTACCAAGGCTAGCACAGATATTTTGTTTTAAGCCCATTTGTTTTGACAATACCAGTGATTTAGTGTGGTATTTTAGAGCTTTTTCGTAAGCAGAAAGATTGTCGTAAACATTTCCTAAAGCCGAATAGATGGAAGCTTTTAAAGAATTATATTTTTGATTATTATTTTTATTTAGTTCTTTTTCTAAGGGGGGTAATATGGCTAAAGCTTTTTGAAGTTCTGATGAAAAAGTATAGATATTAGCTCTTGAATATTGAGCTTTGTAAATTCCAATGATGTAATTGGAAGCTTTTGCTCTTTCTTCCATTTTATCTACTTCATTTAGTGCATTTTCAAATTGACCAATGTTAGTTAGTTCGTGAATAATATCGTACTGTAAATTAATGATATTAGAATCTACTTTTTCTTTTTGGAGTTCTATTTTAAGCGAGTCTATTATTTGATTTTGACCATTTATATTCTGAATGAATAGTAAAAGAAATAAAAGAAATACATTTAGATGTTTAAACATAACAGTTGATTTAATTGAGCCGTAATCTAATACTATTTAAATTCATATGCAATACCTAGTTGAAATGCTTGAGCGACAGTCCAATGCGATTTTAAGGAAAAAGAAGTTTTTATGTTTTCTGAAATGTAATAGCCAATGACTAGTCTATGGTAAACTATTCCATTTTTTTTATAATTATCAATCGCATATACTCCCATGTCAATTCCTAACTCTAGTTGGTTTAGTAGCCATTTTTTTCCTAAAAATAGCCCCAGTTGAAATGGGGATTTGTTGTAAAATCTAACACTTGGATTGTAAATAAAATCTACGCCTCCTATGTAATTTCTTTTTGCTCGTTTATTGTATATAAAATAAGTTCTAAAAGTTTGCAAACTATATTTTTTTCTAAAATGTTCCCAGTTTTCTCGAATACCCACGGTATATTCTACTCCCAATGACCATTTTTTCTTGTTTGTGTACAACTTGTCTTTTGGAGCTACAGGAATTTTCTTTTCTTTATAAAGTGTGTAACCAACATTTAAGCTTACAAAATTGAGTCCTAAGTTTGGAGTCTGAAACGAACCATTAGAAAAGTGAGTTAATCCTCCTCCTAAGTAAAATGAACTATTGTTGAGCATGAATTCTTTTTCAAGAAAGAAAATAACATTAGAATTGAAGTGACTTCCAATGGCTATGTTTTTGTTGTTTTTAGAAGTGTCGTATATTTTTTCAACATAGCCAAGTCCAAACCCAATCTTAAATTTAAAAGTACTATCTTTTTGTGATAAGCGTAGTTTTGTAAAACCATATAAACCATAAACATTACCAATGTTTTGCTTATTTCCACTATTAATAAAATCAATGCCTACTCCAAAATTTGGTTCAAAATTGCTGTATTTTAAATAAGAAATGTTTACAATAGAACTGTGACGTTGAGGTAAATGATTGATACGTTTCAAATGTCCGACCAACAAGCCTTGACCTACATTTACATTTAATCCATTGTGAGTGTATTGTTGCCCTAAATATAAATTACTAAAAAGGCATAAAAAAGCAATATGAAAAATATTAAATTTCAAGGTTTATTTAGAAATAAGTAAAGTTCCTTTAACAACGTCTAATTTATTATTTTTATCCTCAATGATGTAATAATAAGTGCCTTCTGAAAGAAGTTTTCCTGCTTTGTTTTTTCCATCCCAATCGTTTAAATAAGGAGACGCTTCAAAAACTAGAACTCCCCATCTATCAAAAATTTGAAGTCCTTGAGTTGCAGTAATATCTTGAATGATAAAAATATCATTTTCGTAATCTCCATTTGGAGTAAATATATTGGGAACTATAAGTGATATATGTTCATCAATTATAGTGTATTGATGACAATAAGCAGCTTCACACCCAAATGGATTGGTAACTGTTAGGCAAATGTTATAAGTCCCTTCTGTATTGTAACTAATTGTAGGGTTTTCGATTCCCGTAGTGCTGTTTTCAAAGTCATAATTAAAAGTCACAACATCGTTGCTCGATAAATTAGACAATAAAAAAGATTCGTTAGTATAATATTCATAAGCTGTAGAATTAAACAATGCAGTAGGGGAGGTATGCTCATTAACAAATAGCATCACAGTATCTTTACAATTATGAATGTCCGAAACGATTAACTGATAGCTTTGATTTCCATTTAAATTGTTTATATCTAAAGTAGAGTAGGAGTTGTTCCATGAGTAAGTATAAGGAGCATTTCCTCCGTTGATTGTAATGTTTGAAATAGCTCCATTATTATCGCCACAAGATTCAGCAATTATTGACACGTTAGTTGTGTCTATTTCTGGGGGGCTTAGGTTATTAATTGTAAATGAATTTGATACAGAACAACCAAAGTTATCTGTAACTACTAAGTTGTAAGTTCCCGCAGAAAGATTGTTCAAGTTTAGAGTTGTAGCATTATTAGACCATTGATAGCTATAAGGTGTCGCTCCATTGTCGATAGTAATATTGTTAATTGCTCCATTTCCAAGGTTACAATTTTCGTCTGTAATTTGGGCATTTGTAGTATTTATAGCAGGGGCTAATTCGTTATTTATAGTATAGTTTCCGACTATCCCTGAACATCCATTGTTGTCTGTAATTATTAATTGATAATTACCTTGTGATAGATTATTGGTGTCTAAATGAGTCGTGTTTGTATTATTCCATGTATAAACTAGAGGTTGTACTCCTCCTGTAACTGATAGTCCAGAAATACTTCCGTCGTTTTGGTTGCAATGCTCATTTTGTAGCAATAGATTTGTATCATCTACGATGAATGATGTACCTATTATTACTTTTACTTCAATAGTGTTGCTTCCAGGGCAAATTCCAACATGAAAAATACTATCGTTATTTATGGGACCTGTTGTAAGGTTTGTACCAGAGCCAATCATGTTAAAATTTTGGTCATACCAAATTAGGGTTTGATTATTGGGTAATGCAACGTTTGTTGTTACGGTTAAATTTCCACTTTGTCCCATACATACTGTATCATTTTCGCTTGTAAGTTTTATAAGATTACTTAGGTTAGGGACAATTAAGCCGTCGTGCCCACTTGTTGCTCCATTAGGAGGAAATTCCGTAAGACCACTTGAATTTGTTGTTCCATTTTCTCCTCCATTTACCGAAATTGTAGCAGAATTGGAAGGGATAGAAATGTAACCTCCGCCACCTCCGCCACCTGGGCCTTCAGCTTCTGTTATGTTTTGAAAATAACCAATTCCGTTATCTAATATTTGATTACCTCCCAATCCTCCATTGGCAGAAATAGTGATGTTTCCGATTGAATTTCCGGCATTATCAATGATGATTGTTCCTCCAGCTCCACCGCCTCCAGCTCCATCATTACCAGCATAAGAAAAAGTAGGAGGATTATTGGTGTATAAATCTTGACCATAAAAACCAGTAGAAGAAAGTGTTCCAGTTCCTGTAATATTTCCGTAAGCTTTAATTAAAATAATGCCGCCAGCATTACCTCCGCTACCTCCTTCATTTTCACTGTCGTTTCGGTCTCCAGAACCACCTCCACCACCAAAAAATATTTTGCCAGTGCTATAATCTAAAGGTCTTCCTCCAAAACCTCCTTCAGGTCTTCTGTCGTCAGAGCCCCACGCTCCATCTCCAGGAGGGGTTGTGTTTGCATCTTCATCATTTGCAGAAAAAGTATAGCCTCCTTTTCCTCCTCCAGAAGAAATAACTCCTGATATAGATGGTGTTTCGAGTGCCCAAGCAGTATTGTAGAGAGGGTTAGGAATGCCTACACCTCCAATCCAATTGTAGGTGTCTCCTCCATTAGCGCCACCGCCACCTCCTGCATTGTGCGCAGCACTTCCGCCACCTCCATTGGCTGGAGCTCCTTTTCCGTATTGACCTCCATAAGGGAGGTAGTCGTTGCCATATCCTGCGAGGCTTTCTCCTTTCATTCCTCCGTGTGTTGGGAATTTAGAAGCGTAATCATCACTTCCGTTTATTGATGCTACTTGATATGAAATACCACCTCTAAATCCTAATCCATTTGTATTAATTGAACCTGATGCATTGATAATTAAGTCGTTTTCGACTTCAATAGCTACAATTCCACCTTTGTCTCCATTCCAAATGTCAGCAGTAATGCTACTATTCACAATTAGTTTTTTATAGCGAGGTATTCTAACAATTTGAACTTTTCCAGCAGCTGTATAGTCATGTTTTAGGCCGCATCTTAAAGTTATTTGACTTGAAGAATTAACTGTTTTAACTTCTGCGTATTCATAATTACCGCAATTGTTGTAATTTAAAATCTCTCCCCATTCTGTTGTTCTAGGAAGTCCATAAGTTTGATTTCCTGTCCACGGTTCTGCATGAGCATTTATTGTCACTCCTTGGTGTTGTATGATTAAAATTAAATCTCCTGAAGCTAACGGATTATTAAATCTGTTGTTGGTGTTAAGGGTTGTTTCTGCTAAGTTAAGGGTGATGTCGTTGGTATTGGCATCGTTGGTCAATGTTGTATATTCATTTACAAAAGTTGTATTGGATATTGTTATTTCTCCATCTTTTCCTGTTTGTGCAATTAAAAATAAATTAATGGAAATGCTGAGTACTAGTAAAATTGATTTCATAATGTAATTAAAGACGCAAAAATAAGAGATAAGGTTGTATTAAAATAAAAAAAAGAGCAAAAAAAAAAGTATCAATTCTAAGTTGATACTTTTTTTTAGAGAATAAAAAACTTAACCAGTTATTTTATCGTATAGTTCTTTAAATGCAGAATTGTCGTCAAGTAAGCAATCGTCTCTATCTTCGTAAAAGAATTGATGACCAATACTAATTGTTTCTCCAGCTCCAACAGGGTCTCCTAATGCTTGAAATTTAGCATACTCCATAAGGGCAAAACGCAAATACATTTGTTGACTTTCGGTCATGTCTCCAAATTGAACGTCAGTGCCTATTGTTTTTATTTTAGCTAAAGCATCTGCTACAATTTTTTTTCCTTCGGTTTTGTTTTTTGATAAAATATAGTTTAATCCTTGAATTAATTCAACTCCATAATCTTGAGGGTCGAATTTTAATATTTTTTTCATCAAAGAGGCTGTTTTTTTTGCTGCTTTTTCAGTGCCTTCTAGGGTGTTGTTTTCTGTTTCTTCGAGTAAAATAAACTTTATTTTTTCTATAAACTCTTCCACGTCGTCTTTGTATTCATAAGACTTATCTTTTTTTCTGTATTTACCCAAGTAAGAAAGTGATGTTTTAAAAGCTTTTGGATAATCATCTTTGTATTTATGGTCTCTACTCATTTCAAAATAGCAAACAGCTGCGTAGTAATAAGGTAAAGGGTTGTTCCGTGTGTCTGCATTTTCAGTTATTTTAATACATTTGAATAAGCATTTTTCGTATTTTTCATCAACAATTAAACTAAGTAAGTCTAAATAGTCTTGTCCAAATGTTTTTTGGAATGTTAAAAACATTGCTAAAGCGATAAATAAAGTTTTCATAATTATAATTTTTAAAATGACTTATTTCAATAGTCGTGCCTAAAATACAAAAATGTGAACATATAAGCATTGTTTTTTAATAAAAAAGTTAAAAAACAAGGTCAAGCTTAATTAGTATTTCTTATTTTTGTAAAAAATCACTAATTTTTTTTAATAAAAAAAAGCAACTGCTTGTAACGTTTAATCGTCTCGTTTTTTGAAATGAAATGAAAGCGTTTTTAAATAGTAGAGATGTTGCCGTTGGGTGGTTTTTAGTTGCGTTAGAGATGGTAGTGATAGCTTTTTATTTTTAACAAATTAGTAAAACTTAGTTAAAAAG
>CAMZKF010000194.1 GCA_947311095.1 uncultured Flavobacteriales bacterium | reverse complement strand
CATGTGTGGTTTGCAGATGGCTCCAAATGGAAGGATTTACGCAGCTTTAAATGGACGAACACGTCTTGGTGTAATAAACAACCCCAACACATTAGGTGCTGGTTGTAATTACAATGATAATGGAGTTTCAATTGCAGGAACTAATTCATTTAGTAATACTTCGATGTCTTCTTCACTCGGTCTTCCTGCCTTTCCCTCGTTTTTTGTAACAGAACCTGTCGAAATACAAGCGGCATATCTTTGTTATAGAGATCAAACAAAATTTAAATTGTCCGATACAACTGATGTAAATAACATAGATTGGTTTTGGAGTAGCGTTGGAACAGCATTGCCATTAGCTCCCAGTTCTACAGTTTGGGAACCTACGGTTCCTTTTGCAACACCTGGAAATTATGCCGTGATGGCAGTGGCGTATTATCCTTGTTTTACCGACACTATTCAAGATACAATAACCATTACAGGTGTAAATTCAGTAGATTTAGGAAACGATACCGTTCTTTGTTATGGAAATACGTTAACATTAGATGCAGGTGCAGGTTATGATTATTATACTTGGCACGATGGTTCTACAAATCAAACTTTTACAGCAGATACAACAGGTACGTATTCGGTAGAAGTAGCCAATATAGGAACTAATTTAGTCGTAAACGGTGACTTTGAAGATGGTAATACAGGGTTTTCAAGTCAATATGTCTTTATGAATGGGGGGATGCAGCAAGGGGGGTATTCTGTAGCTCCAAGTATTGGCAATACTTGGTTTTCTTCATGTCCAGATCATACAAATAATAACTTAACGTCAAACATGATGATTGTAGATGCGGCCTGTGGGACAAATGGGGTTCCAGGAGGTGTTAATTTATGGTGCGAAACAATAGACGTTTCCCCTAATACAGACTATGTCGTTTCTTTATGGGTTAATAATGTCAATGGAGCTACTAATCCTGCGACAATAGGTTTTTTGTTTAATGGAGTTCAATCGGGGGTAGCAATAACTACAGCTCCTGTAACTTGTCAATGGAATCAGTATTACAGTATTTGGAATAGCGGAAGTGCTACTTCAGTAGATTTGTGTATTAATGAACAGACGTTTGTTTGTAGTGGAGCAGATTTTGCAATAGACGACATCTTTTTCGCTGAACTTTGTACCACTACTGATGATATAAATGTTATAGCAGGCGAAACACCCCACGCCGAATTTAGCCTAGTCGATAGTTGTGAATATCAAAATGTAGTTTATGCCGATGCAAGTACAATCACATCACCAGAAACCATAAGCTCATGGAGTTGGGATATAGACAACGATGGAACAGAAGATTACAACACTCAAAATCCTTCTCATTTATTTACAGCAGGAAGTTATACCACAAAACTAACAGTGACAAGTGCATTGGGGTGTAGTAAAGATACAGTGATGCCTGTTGTGGTTTATCCAAAACCAACAGCTGATTTTACATTTACCAACAAATGTTTGTACGACTCATTACCATTTGTCGATGGGAGTACGGTTTCGGGAACAGATATAATAGCAGGAACGATTTGGAATTTTGGAGAAACACCATTTCCAACAGTCGATGCTCAAATTACGAATCCTTATTACACTTATCAAATCGCAGGAACTTATACGGTAACGGAAATAATTACGACACTCAATGGTTGTTTAGATACAGTTATTAAACAAGTAGAAGCTTACGAAGTGCCTGTTGCCGTTTTTAGCACAGCAAACGGATGTCTTGATTTAGCAACTAACTTTAATGAAAGTTCAACCATAGCTAATGGAAGTATAACCAATTGGAATTGGGATTTTGGAGATGCAAATTATGGAACAAACCAAAACGAAAGCAATACTTATGCAACAGATAATACGTATGATGTAGAATTAGTTGTAACAAGCGACCATTTATGTAAGGACACAACCAATCAAAATGTAACAATTTATCCTCGACCTCAAGTTACCTATTCAATGGCTAATAATTGTTTAGAAGAGCAAACGGATTTTACCGATAATACTATAATCAATACCCCAGGAGTGTTGAATAATTGGATTTGGGATTTTGGAGATGCTTCGGCATTGGAAACAGCTCAAAATCCAACACATACCTATCAAGCGATAGGAACTTATGATGTGAAATTAATAGTAGTTTCAACCGATGATTGTTCCGATACATTAATTCAAAGTGTAACGGTTTATCCATTGCCAGAAGTAAGTTTTACAGCAACAGAAATATGTGAGAACGAACCTCCAACTGTGTTTTCAAATACGTCAACAATAGCTAATGGTTCAAATGTAGGTTTTTCATGGCTTTTTGGCGATGCAGGAAGCTCGATATCAACCCTAGAAAACCCTTCGTTTAATTATGGAACTCATGGGAATTACGATGTTATGTTAGCTGTTTTGTCAAACAATGGTTGTGCCGATACCTTGACTCAAAGCATAAAAGTAAAACATGTACCCGTAGCCAATTTCACACAAGATACCACAGGAGGTTGTGCTCCAATTTGTATTAATTTTGTAGGACAATCTACCGATAGTATCGGGATAGCAAGTTGGAATTGGAAGTTTGAAAATGCTTTGGGAGAAGGAACTCAAAAATACGAAAGGAATTGTTATGAGAATGAAGGAACTTTTGATGTCGAATTAATAGTGAAAAATTCAGTAGGGTGTTATGATACAATAATAAAAACAAACTTAATAAAGACTTTTGGTTATCCAACAGCCGAATTTGAATTAAGCCCAACTGAAACAACAGTACTAGATGCAAATATAGAATTTGTAAACAGTAGTTCCGATACCTTAGTTTGGATGTGGAGTTTCGACGATGGAACTTACGATAGTCTAAATTACGAACCCGTACATCATTATAGCGATACAGGAGTTTATATGATTGGTTTAACAATTTACAATGCAAACGGATGTTCAGACGTTGTATATCACCAAGTGGTAATCACACCAATAGAAAATATATTTGTACCTACAGCATTTTCACCCAATGGAGATGGCGAAAATGATATATTGTATGTGAGAGGTTATATTAATGGATTGTACTTTTCAGTCTATGATAGATGGGGTAAAAAAGTATTTGAATCCAAAGACCAAAACATAGGTTGGAACGGAACAATAAATGGAAAACAAGCCGTAGAAGGTGTTTACATGTGGTATTTGCAAACAACAATAAACGGAGAACCAAAAAAACTAAAAGGCGATGTGTCTTTGATGCGATAACTTTTCAAGTTAGAGTTTAATTTATGAAGCATTGAACTAATAGTTAAATTAATTTTTATTACTGATAAAAAATAAATATGCAATCAAAATATATTATAAAATACTGTTTATTACTCTATATTTTTATTTTAGGGGCAGGAGTTCAATCTTTTTTAGCACAATCGTTTAATAAAAAACCATTTGAAAATAAATTTTTCATAAAAGAAAAAGGACAGTTAAAGTATTTTTCTAAAGAAGCGAAGCTGCCTTTTAATGAAACTGTGTATTATGGCGTAGAAACGGAACAATTTAATGCATATTTTGTTAAAAATGGTATTCTGTTTTATTTTTTAGAATATCAAAAAGAGGAACACAACGATTCAGAGGCAAAGGAAGAGGAGAAAAAAGATTATGAGCCAATATGGCATAAAGTAAAAATGGAATGGAAAAATACAGGTGAGAATATTAAAATTAAAGCAGTAAATAGAAATAAAGCATATTTTAATTATGAAAATATTGAAACACCTAATGCATGGAATAATATAAAGGCTTTTTCTAAATTAATTTATGAAAACATATACGATGGAATAGATTTAGAATTTACTTTTTCTGATGAAGGAGGCTTAAAATACGAACTTATAGCCGCTCCAAATACAAGCTTATCTAATCTTGCATTTGAATGGAAAGGTCTAGATGTTTTAAAAATAGATGAGAAAGGACAACTGGTTCTAAAAAAAATATTTAAAGGAGAGGTTTTACGTCAAGAATGGAACTTGTTAGATAAAAAGCCTAATGCATTTTATAAAGATTCTAAAATAGATATACCAACTAATTATGTTTTAGACGGTAATATTGTGCAGTTTAATTTACCGCAGAACTCAGGGGAGGAAGGACTTGTTATTGATCCTTTATTGACAAACCCTTCTTTTCCAGCTTTAAATAGAGCTTATGATATCGAAACAGATCAAAATAGTAATATTTATGTCTATGGTAATTATTCACAAGGAGCTAATCAGCATCAAATAAAAAAGTTTGACCCTACGGGAAATTTGCTATGGACTTATAGTACTTACTCTGTCTTTTTAGGGGATTTTGCTGTCGATAACCCTGGGAATGTTTATATTATTGGAGGTTATTCGGCGGGGAAAAGGCAAAAGCTAAATACTTCAGGTGTTCAACAGTGGTCTTTGTCTGGACTTACGGAAGAGTGGAGGTTATCTTTTGATAATGCAAAAACAAACCTTACGGTAGGAGGAGTGTTTACAGGGGGAAATGTTGCAAAAATGGATATCTCTACTGGAAGTATTAGTAATCAATTAGATTATGGGCTTGAAACGAGAGGGTTAGCGACAGATTGTAATGGAGATGTTTATTCACTTCATGTTACTTATGGCTCTAATAATGGAGCTATAGCTACAAATACATTAAGAAAAACAAATGCAGACTTCACTGCAGGAGGCGTGATTTCAAGTGGTTTTACATTGGCAGAGGCTTCCGCAGCTGGGTATGCGTATAATCCAGCGTATAGTTCTAATATTTATCAAGGAACGAATGCGGTTGGCGTGTTGGGAAATTATGTTTATGTTTATGATGGATTACATTTACGAAAGTACGATAAGAGAACGCTAACTTTTGTTTCGAGTGTAAACGTACCCAATGGTTCTGTTATGAATTGTAGTGGAATAGCTTATGATTTGTGCAGTAACCTTTACATTGGTACAACTACGGGTATTCAAAAATACGACACGTTATTAAATCCTATATCGGTTATTTCTACACCTGCTAATGTATATGATATTATTCTTGCTAATGATGGTAATTTGTTAGTTTCAGGAAAAACTTTTTTTGGAAAGTTTAATACTAATTGTACTGCACCACCTGTCTTAACAACGACAAGCACGGTTCAATCTTGTTCTCCTGGTTCAATACAATTAACAACTAGTGGAGGAACCCCTGATTATAATTATGAATGGTCAGATGTAAATGGAAATGTTTTGGGTACAACATTATCATTGTCTGACTTATCACCAGGAACTTATTATTATTTAATTACAGAGGCTTTTTGTTCTTCTCTGACGGGTAGTGTAACAATTGACCCTCAGCCAACTTCAATTGTTCAAGGAGGTGTTAATGGTATTGTAGGAGGAAGTATAGTTCAATGTAACGATCTGCCTGTTCAGTTTACTTCTGCATCTACGGTTACTGGAGCTGGAACAATTACAGGATGGAAATGGCATTTTGGCTTTGGAGATACTATAGCAATGCAAAACCCTGTTGTAACTTTTCCTCTAGATGAATATCCCAATTTAACAACTTATAATGTCTATTTGCAAACAACAACTTCCGACGGTTGTATTCACGATACCGTAGTAACTTACACTCCCAAACCATTACCATACCCTAATTTTACTTATAATAATGAGTGTGTAAATAAAGAGGTTGACTTTACTAATACTAGTCAAGTTGTAGCTCCAGCAACAATAACTTCTCATTTATATGATTTTGGTGATTTATCTCCTACTTCTACGGTTTTGAACCCTACTCATACTTATTCAACTATTGGATATTATAGTGTAACGCTTCAAGAAACGTCCTCTGATGGTTGTGTTAACGATACTACTTTTTTTGTAACGGTTTATCCTGAACCTGTAGCTTCTTTTTCTTCTACTACT
>CAMZKF010000193.1 GCA_947311095.1 uncultured Flavobacteriales bacterium | reverse complement strand
GTTCTTCAACCACATGTTCTTCAACCACATGTTCTTCAACCACATGTTCTTCAACCACAGGAATTACTACATCTTCAACCTCTGGAATTACCACATCTTCAACCGCAGGATCTTTAAGTAGATTTTCAATAGGAGCAACTGGAATATTTCTCGGAGGTGTAACATCTGTAGGATCTGTTGTTAGATCATCATCTTTTGCGGGTGGGTTTACAGGTTTAACAGGTGGTTTTACAGGAGGTTTAGGTCTTGGTGTTTTAATCTTTTTTCCTCCTGTTGTTATAGTCTGACCTTGGGTTGTACTTGAATTAGAGCTTCCTGAATAAGTTGTCTGTCCAGTTGTATTCTCTATAATATCTCCACCAGTTAATCCATTGGATGCAGAACTAGTATATTTAGTTTGTCCGTCTGTAGTCGCATTACGTGAAGTTAATGTTGCAGTAGATATAATATTGGGACCTGTAGTATCTGGATCTCGTATTTCTCCATCAAAGTGCGTGGTGTTATTAATCTCCGTGTGCTCAGTGTCTGGCTCTATATTTTTAATAATATGACGCAAAGTGGCACTCACTCTTACAGGTCTTATAAGATTTAAGAAGTTAAATCCTAATGTTTGTGCTATAAATTGAATCTCTTCTTCCATATGAATTCCTTGAGTTGCAACCTCTAATGTTGTGTTCTTTTGAACAGGTTTTTTAAAATTATCTTGATATGTTGCATTTGGTATTGATGGTTTAGGTTCTGAAAATGAGGCAGGAGTATCTGTATCTGTAGTTGCTACTTTTCCTATTGGTTTTAAATATATCGATAGATTTCGACAAGAAGAATAGAGACCAACATGAAGTTCATACTGTGTTCCACATGGTGCATTTACTGTATATTTTGTGGCATGATTCATTTCAAATCCACTTAATGGAGCTCTGTCCCATGCTTTACCGTGTCCTTTTTTATTTGCATTATCTCCAATATTTTCTTTTGATAAAATAAAACCAATACCTCCTGTTAATGAAACTGTATTTTGGTTAGTAGTATCAATTTTATTGTTTTGTAATGTAGCAAATTTTTTCGGTCCTAGTAGTGTAGAGAGTCCTGGTAAATAACGTTCAGATGTATATTTTTTTGTTTTATTGAGTGGAAATCGTTGTTCTTCAATTACGGATTTATATTCTTTTGGGTACATGGTTTGAAATGTACTCCACTTATATTTTGTATTTCCTTTCAAAGATTCTTTCTTAAAATATGTAGCAGGGGTTGTTCTTGTGTACATTATTGCTTCAATAAAAGCATCAAGAATAAATGAGTCATGGAGTCCTGATTTTTTTGCCTCAGTATATAGAGATTTAAAATAATCATGTTTTGACAGTTTATTTATAAAATCTACAGAATTATTTAAAATATCATCAACACTTGTATTTCTAGTTGTTTGTTCTACAAATTTTTCAAGCAAAATTCTATTTTTATATGCATTTTTATTTGTAAAATAGTTTTTTAGCTTATTTTGTAAATTACTAAGTGATGTTTCTTGCTCTTGGTTTTCTAGAGTTATTGTACGTCCCCATAATTTTCCATCATTTTCTTCTATTATTTGTGCATATTTGTTCATTTTCTCTGTACATTCTAGAATTTCTGTAGAATAATCCTCTATCTCCTCATCGTCCGTACTATCGCGTTCATTTATATACGCTTTTTCTTCATATTCCTTTTTTCTTTCCTTCCATTTTTCTAATTTAATCTTTGCTTCCTCTCTGGCTTTTATAGATGCTTGAGTTTCAGTTCTGTCTATAAAGTTTCCTTGTGTGCTCATTTTTTCTAGTGGTCGTTGCCCCCACTTTATTGGATTTTTTTGGTACACATGAGAATCTTTACGTGAAGTAAGAAATCTTTTAAAATTTGTTTTTCCTTTACTTAAATCTGTATCGGCTTTTGTAATATAGAGATTAATTCCTTGTTTATAATTTCCAAAGGTTTTCATTCCTACAATTTTTAAGCCTTCGTATCCCTTTTTAATAGACCATGTTCCTTTGTTCTGATTTATATTTATGTATTTTTCAACATCCTGTAAACTTGCATCACAAAAAACATTTACTCCTGTAAAATTCTCTTGTGTGGTAATCTGTGTATTTTGAGGACCATTTGTAAATTCTGCAGGTAAAATAGAGTAGGTCTTTCCTGGTGTTAAATTGTAAGAAACAGTAGGACGTCCTTTTTGTAAGTTTGCCCATGATCCAGATTCTGATATTCCAATCTCTTCATTTTTTAGAGTCTGTAAAAAATCTTCTTTAATTTTAATTTTTGTATGAACATTTCCTATTAATTTTGTCACTATAGATGCTATTCCTTCGTCTATGCTTCCAAAGTCCCATTTTGCAAATGCAGATAACCCTAAAAACTGAAGTGCTACTCGGTCTCGTACTTTTGCCATTCCATAAATTTTATTAAAATAGGGCATCATAGATTTAATAGCATCTGGGCTTAACCCTTTTAATTGTAATTGTTGTTGCGTTATATCTAATAATTTTTTTTCTGTAATGACCTGTCCTAATCCTTTGTATAATTGTTCAATTAAAGCATTAGGATCTTGCATTGCTGTAATTTCAATACCATTTATTCGTAGTTCTGTGGCTAAACGAACACCATTTTTTGTAATGTGTTCTGCTCCTATGCTTCCGATGTTTTTTACAATATCTTCCCAACTGGTATATCCTTGGGCTTTAAGCATAGCTTTATCTATGAACTTGCCGTCGTTCATTATTGGACTAGCAATATCAGCAAATATGGCGTCTTGATCTGTAACTTGATATCTCACTCCTGCTCTTGCTGAACCAAAAAATTCTTTATGATCATTCATATCAAAGCTAACTCCAGCACTCGTGCTAAGTTTATCTGTAATATTCCATATTTTATTTTTCCCCAAGGTTAAATAAAAACTTTGATCTTTATTTCCAGATAGCCGTACAGCCCCTCCAAAACCAGCATTAAACCCGTATAAATCAGATGTACTTCGGTAGACAAGTAGTGTTCCTGTTTTTGGTTTTTTAACTTTTACATTAATATTTACATCTTGTTCTGTAAGTGGAACATCGCCAACAATAACAACAGACTCTTTTCCATCTTTATCTACAACTCGAACAAGTTGTGCTTTAATATCTTTTCCATCTTTATCTTTAATCGTAATATTAATAGGTTTTCCATCTTTTAATACTTGATTTATTTTGTCTTCGTATTGAGCATATTTACCGCCTTCAACAGATTGTAATTGGCTATGTAAATTACTCGTACTAGAAAAAGATTGGACTACAGATCGACGTACTCCTGGTTCTGAAAATGTATATGTTTCTTCTCCTGTTTTTGTAATTGTATTACCATCAATAGTTACGGTTTTTCCAATTTTTAAATTTTCTAATTCTGATAAATGTTCAACAAGATTACTATACCCATTGGCTAATAACATATTTACTGTATTATTTGTTGATGCAAAGGTTATAACTTCTGCTCCATTTGTTTGTGCATGATTTACATTGATATTAATAGTTTTAATTTTATCCGATGTAACAGTTTCACCATCAATTTTAGTAGCAGAAACTTCAACATTTACGACTTGTGTTCGTGCCGGAATATGCTTAGTTATAGCTTCTCTATCTTTTGTTGCAGGAGTTACAACTGTTCTTGCAGGTTCTAATATAATAGTTGCTTGTAAACCTGTTGAAGTTCTGGTCATTGTTACAGGTTGTCCTGCTGAATTTGTAAAGTTTTGCCCTTTTGCGGCTAGTTTTGCATCGGCTTCACTAAAATTTTGATTTTGAAATTGTTTGATTGTTTCATTCGTTGTATCAACATCTGGTGCGTAATTAATTACTCTTCCACCTTTTGTTTCTACGTATGAAAAATGTAG
>CAMZKF010000192.1 GCA_947311095.1 uncultured Flavobacteriales bacterium | reverse complement strand
TCTAGTGGGGACTTTTATTTGTGTGAAGGATTTGTAAGTGGAGGAGCTAGAACTTATAAATATTCTCCAAGTTCGGCTCTTATTTGGCAAAGTACTTCAGATGGTAACTTTTACGAGCATTGGAGATTGGCAATAAATTGCGTTACTCAAAAAGTAATTGTAGCAGGGGGAGGGACAACTTATCCTACGCTAAACATTGCAGAATTAGATGTTACAACAGGTACGTTGATAAATGCAAAATCAGTTTATACTAGTTCTCAAAGTGATGTAGCGGGCTTGTGTGTAGATCAGACAGGAAAAGCGTATTTAAAACATTCTAATCCCAATATTGTAACTTTTACAGATGCAACAAACAATGCATTAGCTAACGTAAATGACGGGTACAGTTATTCTGAAGTAGGAGGTTTGTCAGGAGGGTCTTATTTGGGCTCTTTGACAAGTAATGGAGTAAACATAATGACTTTAGGAAATGGATTCTTATACACATCGGACGGGGTTACTATAAAAAAATGGGATATAACTACTCAATCAATTGTAGCGTCTGCTACAATACCTGGAGCTGCTAGAATGGCAGGAGGTATTTTAGCCGATGACTGTAATAATCTTTTTATAGGAGGAGCTAATGGTGTTTATCGTTTTGATTTTAATTTAACCCAACAAGAATTTCATGCTACGAGCTCTCCTGTACACGATATCGCTTTTTCTACCACAGGTCCCGAAATTATAACTTGTGGAAGTGGTTATCTAACCCCAATAACTTTTAATCGAATTTCGTGTTCTTCGGCAACTAAAAATGTAACCATAGATTCGTGTTATACGAATATAAATTCGATTGATATTATTCCTCTTACTGGACTAGCTCCTTTTACTTACCTTTGGAACGACGGAGCAACTACGTCAACTCGAACAAACTTAGCTCCAGGAACATATAAAGTAACGATTAGGGATTCCAAATGTGTTCCCGAATTTATTTTTGACTCGGTTGTAATTCCAGAAAAACTTTATATAGCTACCATCGATTTTGATACAGTTTGCTTTGGCAATGATACTCATTTTTTAGGGAATGCTCCAACACCTGCGGGTACAACCAATTCTTGGGAATGGACTTTTGGTAATAACAATGCAACTTCAACCGCTCAAAATCCTAATTATTCTTATACAGCAAACGGTGTTTACAATGTAGATTTAATAGCTATTAATAGCAATGGGTGTAAAGATACCACACACGCAAGTGTTTTGGTAAATGCTACTCCTGTGCCCGTGTTTTCAGTACCTGATGTTTGTGTTCATTTTAACTCTGTTTTTACTAATACGAGCTCAATTAATGCTCCTGATGTTATTAGCTCCTATGCGTGGGATTTTGGAGATGGAAATACCGATAATACCCAAAGCCCAACACATTTATATGCTTTGGATAGTACTTATTCCGTCAAATTAGTGGTGACTAGCGATAAAAATTGTAAAGATTCGATTATTCAAAATTCGATTATATTTCCAAAACCCGTTGCCGAATTTACCGTTACCAGCGGTTGTTTGGATTCTGTAATTTTTACAGATCAATCTACCGTTACTTCTGGACATATAAACACTTGGGATTGGAATTTTGATGATTTAAGTACGCATATAACAACTCAAAATACGAGTCATGTTTATACTACTGATGTCACTTTTAATCCTATTTTAATTGTTGCAACAGAGCACGGATGTAAAGATACTATTACTCATCCAACCATAATGAATGCATTGCCTCATGCTAATTTTACATTCACTCCCGAATGTTTGTACGATTCTTTATTGTTCTCTAATACTTCAACCATAAATTTAAGTAGTGCAATTACAAATTATGTGTGGAATTTTGGCGACGGTTCTTCTTATTCGTCTTTAGAAAATCCAAAGCATTTATATAATACGGCAGGAAATTACAATGTAAGTTTAATTACAACAACTAATAATGGGTGTATAGATGATACTACATTTGATGTAAATGTATATCCTATTCCTGTAGCTAGTTTTTCAAATAATACAATTTGCGAAAATGAACCACCTACTAATTTTACCAATAATTCTTCTGTTTCAAGTGGGTTTTTAAATGCTTGGGAATGGGATTTTGAGAATGGACAATTATCAAATTTACCAAATCCATCAAACTTTTTTAATTCAGAAGGGACGTATAATGTAAAATTAATTGTAACAACCAATCATAATTGTAAAGATACAGTGGTGAATCCAGTACTTGTAAAAGCAAAGCCTACTGCTGAATTTACATCGGATACTACTAACGGTTGCTCACCTGTATGCATTAATTTTGAAGACCAATCCATTTCTAATTCAACTACAATTACCAATTGGATTTGGAATTTTAATAACAATGAAAATAGTCTAGATCGAAATCCAAATTCATGTTTTATAAATAGCGATAATGAAAACGATATAGCATTTAATGTAGAACTGATAGTTCAAAATGATTTAGGATGTTTAGATACTTTAATAAAACAAAACTATATAAGTAGTTGGCACAATCCTGTTTCTATTTTTGAACCAACGCCAAACGAAACCAATATGTATGAATCGGAAATAGAAATGATTAATAATAGTGTAGGAGCAGATTCTTATGTTTGGAATTTTGGAAATAATGAAACATCTACTTCATTTGAACCTATTGTAACTTATGCTGATACAGGTCATTATACTATTATGTTGGGAGTTAGTACAATTCATAGTTGTGTAGATACTTCATATCAAAATATATTAATTAACCCTGTCATTAGTATATTTGTCCCTAATGCTTTTACTCCTAATAATGATGGGAATAACGATGGTTTTATTTTTAAGGGATACGGAATTGACTTATCTACAACTCGTTTTTATATTTTTGACCGTTGGGGAACGTTGATTTATTATACCGAAAAAAATAAGCCTTGGGACGGAACTTATAAAGGGCATTTATCTCAACAAGATAATTATGTTTATAAGTTGCAATGTAAAGATGCATTTGGAGAAGAACATGAATTTATTGGTCATGTACTGCTCGTTAGATAGAATAAAAAGAAGTTAGATGAGAGCTTTGAAAATTAGGTTTAAATAATGACACAAAATAAAAGCTAAGTTCGGCTGGCGGATTTCCTAGCGGAGCTATCCAATCTCTCTAAACTTTTATTTTGTTCTATATTTACATTCATTTAAAGGCCTTTGAAATTTTGGTTACATTTTCATGAGGAAAGAAGCAGATAAGTAGATTCTTATTCTTTATCAATACGATTGTGTAAAATGACACCTTCAGGTCTTTTGTGCTTCCATCTTTTGTGAGACCAAAGCCAATATTGAGGGTCTTCTATTACTTGTTTTTCAACTTCTATGTTGCAAAGCTGAGTGATTTCACCATATTTAGTTTTAGAAGCATCTTCACAAATAACTTGCATTGTACCAGTATAATAGCCTCTTTTTGTTTTATTAATACGACAAAAAACAACGGGGAGGTTTAATTCTTTAGCGTATTTTTCAGCTCCAAAAAGCATGGCTGTTTCTTGGTTTAAGAATGTAGTCCAATAGCTTTTGTTTGGGTTTGAAGGACTTTGATCAACAGCGAATATAGTTCCTTTGGGTTCTCCAAAATTGGTAGTAATCATTTCTTTAACTTCTTTAACGGGGCACAATTTTAAACGAAAACGTTCTCTAGACTCTCTTACAATGTTGTCAAAGAATTTATTTGACAATGGTTTGTATATTCCAAAGGGTAAAGTTTTCATTTGCAGTCCTATGCTGATGGCTAAAATCTCCCAATTGTTATAATGACCACCAACAAAAATAATGTCTTTACCTTCATCATATATTTTATCTACAACTTCAGGATTTAGTAGTTTGAAACGATTTAGCGCTTCCGTTTTGCTAAGCGTAAAACTTTTGATGCTCTCTAATATAAAATCACAAAAATGACGGTAAAAATCTTCCATTATTTTTTGATGTTCTTTATCCGATTTCTCTGGAAAAGAATTTTTTATGTTTCCCAAAACAACCTCTTTTCGATAGCCAATTAATCTATAAATAAGAAAAAACAAGAAAGATGATAACCCATATAAAAGAGGATAAGGTAATTTTGAAATTGGATATATAAAAAGGTAGTATGCTATTTTGCTTCCCATAATTGTGAATTAGTGATTAAAAATAATAAATGTCGAATTTATAACAATTCTTTTATTTGGATTAATGACGAAATATCTCCAAGAATATTTGATTGATGTATTTCCTTTTTTGGATTATAAAAAATAGTATGCATTCCTACATTTTTAGCTCCTTCTATATCTACATTATAATTATCACCAATGTAAATACTTTCAGTATTTGAGGCGTTAGCTTTTGTTAAAGCATAGTTAAATATGAGAGGGTTTGGTTTTGTAACTCCTACTTTTTCTGAAGTTATTATAAAATCAAAATAATTGATTAAACCACAATTTTTTAATTTTTGATATTGAACTTCTTCAAATCCGTTGGTTATAATATGTAATGTATATTTGTTTTTTAGGTAGTCTAATATTTCTAAAGCTCCATTAATCAAAGCTGTTCTTTTCGGACTATTTTCAATGTAACTATCTCCCATAGATTTAGCCATTTTCAAATCATTTATACCGTAATAAAGAAGAGTTTCGTGAAACCTAGTATATTTTAATATTTCTTTACTCAATTCGTTTGCTCTATATTTAGCCCAACAAATACCGTTAATTCTTTCATATACTTTTAAAAATTCATAAGGTAATGAAATTCCTTTTTTAAAAAGTTGATATTGTTTCCAAATGTCTAAAATTTCTAATTCTGAATTTTTTTCAAAATCCCATAGGGTGTGGTCTAAATCAAAAAAGATATGTTTTATAGAAGGAGGTATCATTTAATAATAGTTAGAATACTCAAAGTAATTTATTAAAAAAAAGCCTAACAATTAGTTAGGCTTTTTTATATTTATAATCAGTTATTTATTTTTATTTGTTTCATCTTCTTTTTTAGAATCTTCTTTAGCTTTTTGTATTACAATTGAGATGTCGTTATCATCAAAATCTACAAAAAGAGTATCACCTTCTTTTACATTTGATTTAATAATTTCTTCCGCCAATGGATCTTCTAAATATTTTTGAATTGATCTTTTTAGAGGTCTAGCTCCATATTTTTTATCGTATCCTTTGTCTGCTATATAGTCTTTTGCTTTTTCAGATAATTCAATTTTATAACCTAATTCATTAACTCTACTAAATAGTTTTACAAGCTCGATATCTATAATTTGATGAATATCTTCTCTCGATAGAGAATTAAACATAATTACATCATCTATTCTATTTAAAAATTCGGGAGCAAAAGCTTTTTTTAGTGCATTTTGAATAATTCCTTTATTGTCTTCTTCAACGCTATCTTCTTTAGCTAATGTTCCAAATCCTACACCTCCTCCAAATTCAGAAAGTTGTCTCGCTCCAATATTAGAAGTCATTATAATAATGGTATTTCTAAAATCAACTTTACGTCCTAAACTGTCGGTTAATTGTCCATCATCTAAAGCTTGTAATAAAAGATTAAATACATCTGGATGAGCTTTTTCTATTTCGTCTAATAATACAATAGAGTAGGGACGTCTTCTTACTTTTTCAGTTAATTGACCTCCTTCTTCATAACCTACATACCCAGGAGGCGCTCCAATTAAACGAGTTACAGCAAATTTTTCCATATATTCACTCATATCTATACGGATAAGAGCTTCTTCGGTATCGAACATTTGTTTTGCTAAAACTTTACATAATTGCGTTTTTCCAACTCCAGTAGGTCCTAAAAAAATAAACGAGCCTATTGGTTTGTTAGGGTCTTTTAGTCCAGCTCTATTTCGTTGAATCGCTTTTACTACTTTTTTTATAGCTTCGTCTTGTCCTATTACAGAACCTTTTAAGTCGTCGCTCATCTTCATTAAACGACCACTTTCTTTTTCAGCTACACGTTGTACAGGTATTCCTGTCATCATAGAAATAACTTCAGCTACATTGTCTTCTGTTACCGTTTCTTTATGGGTTTTACTATCTTCTTCCCATTTAAGTTTTGCATTGTCAAGCGATTCGTATAGTTTACGTTCCGTATCTCTCAATTTAGCCGCTTCTTCGTATTGTTGGCTTTTAACAACTTGAATTTTCTTTTCTTTAATTTCTTCTAAGTCTTTTTCTAACTTTAAAATTTCTTTAGGAACATTTATATTGGTAATATGTATTCGAGAACCAACTTCATCTAACGCATGAATAGCTTTGTCTGGTAAATGTCTATCTGTTACATATCTAGCAGTTAATTTAACACATGCCTCAATAGCATCATCTGTATATTTAACGTTGTGATGTTCTTCATATTTGGATTTTATATTATTTAAAATCTCAATGGTTTCTTCAATAGAAGTTGGCTCTACAATTACTTTTTGAAAACGACGTTCTAATGCTCCGTCTTTTTCAATATGTTGTCTGTATTCGTCTAGTGTTGTAGCTCCTATACATTGAATCTCTCCTCTAGCAAGAGCAGGTTTTAGCATATTCGAAGCATCTAAAGATCCCGAAGCTCCTCCTGCACCAACTATGGTGTGAATTTCGTCGATAAATAAAATAATGTCAGGGTCTTTCTGCAATTCATTCATTACAGCTTTCATTCTTTCTTCAAATTGACCTCTGTATTTTGTTCCTGCAACCAAAGATGCAATATCTAAAGAAACAATTCTTTTATTAAATAAAACACGAGAAACTTTTCGTTGTACGATTCTCAACGCTAAGCCTTCGGCAATAGCTGATTTTCCAACGCCAGGTTCCCCCAGTAAAATAGGATTGTTTTTCTTTCTTCTACTTAAAATTTGCGAAACTCTTTCTATTTCTTCTGTTCTTCCAATAACAGGGTCTAGTTTTCCTTCTTCTGCAAATCGAGTCAAATCTCTTCCGAAATTATCTAGTACAGGTGTTTTAGATTTTGAGTCACTTTGCTTTCTACTAGCACCGCTCCCTCCTCCAAAACCACTAGATTTTGGAGCGTCATCTTCTGGAGTTCCAGACAATTCTGCTTTTGGTTCTTGATATCCTTGTTCCATCATTAGTTCTAATTCTTCTTTTACGTATTCGTAATTAATATTATTCTCTAGCAACATTTGAGTTGCAATATTGTCTTCTTGTTTTAATATAGCAAGTAATAAATGTTCCGTTCCAATCATGTTACTTTTATAAAGCTTCGCTTCTAAGTACGTTATTTTTAAAACTCGTTCAGCTTGTTTTCTTAAAGGTAAGTTTCCTCGAGCAATTGCTTTTGTTGCATTATCAGGAAGTTTATTTTCTAGCTTTTTTCTTAAATCTTTAATGTCAACACGCTTTGATTGTATGATTTTTAAAGCGATTCCTTCGCCTTCTCTTATTAACCCCAAAAGTAAATGTTCTACACCTATATAATCGTGTCCAAGCCTCAGTGCTTCTTCCCTGCTGTAGCTTATTACGTCTTTTACTCTTGGTGAAAATTTTGCTTCCATAATTTAGTTGTATATAAAAAGTGACTAAAAATAATAAAAATCTTTAACATAATTAAATAAAACCCACATCTTCTGTTTATTTTCTTAAAAAAGAAGAGAGATTTGTCTAATTTAGATTAGATGCAGGAAATTTATTTTTTTTTGTAAATCAAAGTTAAAATTTATTGCCTTTATAAAGTTATTAACAGAAATTCTTTTTTAAACGTAGTTTTGTTAGCAAATTATATGAAAATTGCGTTACATTAATATTTTAAACTAGTACTTTCGAAAGCTTTATTATATTAGGGTATAAATATGATAAAAAAGTAAGGAAATTTTAACCATTATAAAAGTCAAATGGCAGAAGAAAAAGGAGAAAAAATAATACAAGTAAGTATTGAAGAGGAAATGAAGTCCGCATACATTGATTATCCAATGTCGGTTATAGTTTCTAGAGCATTACCAGATGTAAGAGATGGGTTAAAGCCTGTACACCGTAGAGTTTTATACGGAATGTTAGATTTAGGAGTTAGAGCAAATACTGCACATAAGAAATCTGCCCGTATTGTCGGAGAGGTTTTAGGAAAGTATCACCCACACGGAGATTCGTCAGTATATGATGCTATGGTTCGTATGGCACAAGATTGGTCTTTAAGGTATCCATTGGTCGATGGGCAAGGTAACTTTGGTTCGGTAGATGGAGATAGTCCAGCAGCAATGCGTTATACCGAAGCTAGATTGAGAAAAACAGCAGAAGAATTATTGTCTGATTTGGATAAAGAAACGGTAGATTTTAGACCTAACTTTGATGATTCGTTACAAGAACCAACAGTTTTGCCTACTCGAATACCAACATTGTTGGTAAATGGAGCTTCAGGAATTGCCGTGGGTATGGCTACGAATATGGCTCCTCATAATTTAACTGAAGTTATAGACGGAACAATTGCCTATATAGATAATAGGTCTATAGATATAGCAGGGTTGATGGAATTTATTAAAGCTCCAGATTTTCCTACGGGAGGAACTATTTATGGTTACGAAGGTGTTAAAAATGCTTTTGAAACAGGTAGAGGTCGTATAGTAATGCGCGCCAAAGCAGCTATTGAGGAAATTAGAGAAGGTAGAGAAGCTATCATTGTAACCGAAATTCCTTATCAAGTCAATAAAGCAGACATGATTGAAAAGACGGCAGCGTTAGTTCATGAAGGTAAATTGACCGGTATTTCCGAATTGCGAGATGAATCGGATAGAAATGGAATGCGAATTGTTTACGAATTAAAACGGGATGCAATTCCTAATGTTGTTTTAAATAAGTTATTTAAATATACCTCTTTACAAACTTCATTTTCTATTAATAATATAGCATTGGTAAATGGACGACCAGAAATGTTAAATCTAAAAGATATGATTTATCATTTTGTTGAACATCGTCACGATGTAATTATTAGAAGAACTAAATACGAATTAAGAAAAGCAGAAGAAAGGGCTCATATACTCGAAGGTTTAATTATAGCGTCGGATAATATAGATGAAGTAATTAAAATTATTAGAGCTTCAAAAAGTCGTGATTTGGCTAAGGAAGCTTTAATGGAAAGATTCAAACTTTCTGAGATTCAATCGAAAGCTATTATTGAAATGCGTTTAGGTCAGTTAACAGGTCTTGAGCAAGATAAGTTAAGAGCTGAATTTGATGAATTAATGAAAACAATCAATGATTTGAAAGATATTTTGGCTAATGAGTCACGTAGAATGCAAATTATAAAAGATGAGTTAGAAGAAATTAAAGAAAAATACGGAGATGAAAGACGCTCTGT
>CAMZKF010000191.1 GCA_947311095.1 uncultured Flavobacteriales bacterium | reverse complement strand
TTGGGAAGCACAGGAATTTTTTAGTGAAATAATTGTAGCCCAATTCTAAGCTAAATAAATTTTGAGCATTTTACAATTATAGCAGGTAGTTTGGCTTTGTAATAGAAAATGTATGAATTTTTCAGGTTAAATATTGTGTGTGGCGGTAAATTCCAATCTCGAGGATATGGAGCATCGAAATACTTCATTTTCTTTAATCTCTTTTTAGTTCTATAGTAAGCCAAGGGTTTTCATAAGAGTAGCTTGTCATTTTCATATAATTTGCAAATTTTGGTAAAAATATATTTTTTCGCCTATTTTGTAAACTAATAATTAATTCGTCGCCAAATTGTTGTAATTCAAAATCAGACTCCTTTATAAATGGTATTTTTAACTTTACTCGATAGCCATTTTCGATATCTATAACTTCTAAAGGTTTTTCTAAGTGAAAAACATCGGAGGGGGTTAAATCGCCATAAATAGATTCTCCTATTTGCTCTAGTAACGCTATACCAAAAACTTCTTTTCCTTGATGGTTTACTTTTAAAATTGGCAATGGAGCAAAACTTTCTTCTATTTCTTCAAGGTAATCTTTTTGTTTTTCAATGTAATTGTTGAAAAATCCAGATTCCATTTCTGGTAGTATTCTATTTACGATTACAGCATCGACATTGTAACCATATAATTGTAGGTAAGAATAAGCTCTTTTGGATTCTTGAACGACCATGCGTTCGGGGTTTGAAACTATTCTGATGGAACAAATAGATGGGTTTAAGAATGCTTTTTGAATGGATTCTAGTTTGTCAAATAGTTGTTGCATTTCTTCATATCCTTTGTCAACTGGGATTCCTGTTGTTTTTCTGATTACAGTTCCTAGGGTTTTTACGGCAAACTTTTGTCCTGGGAATGCTTTTGTCAACCACGATTTTGTAACTTGAGGTAGGCTTAGTAGGGTTAAAGTTTCGCCTGTTGGCGGACTATCAATGACAATTACATCGTAAGTTTTTTCTCTATAAAATTTTTCTAACCATAAAAATGCAGCGGCTTCTTCCATGCCTGGCAATACGGAAAGTTCTTCTGCTACTACGTTTTTTATTCCTTGAAATTTAAAGATGGATTTCATCATTTCTTGCATATTGCCCCAATGTTTTTTCATGGAGTAATACACGTCAAATTCCATGCACCACAAGTTTTCTTTTATTTCGGTAGGTTCTGGGCTTAATTGGGTGTCTAGCGCATCGCTCAAACTGTGAGCTGGATCGGTTGAAATAATCAACGTTTTTTTTCCTTCTTTTGCTGTTTTTAATGCAGTAGAAGCTGCTACCGTTGTTTTTCCAACTCCTCCTTTTCCTGTAAATAGTATTATTCTCATATTTAAAAGACTCTGTCTTAGTTTTTTTTCTATTTCTTCTTTTTGCGTTAGGGATAGTAGCGGTAGCTTTTTGAGCGAAACAAAGTTAGATAATCTTGGTCGAAAAGAGCGATTTTACGAGCTCCTTTTTGGCTTAGATTATCTTTTGTTTGTCTCAAAAACTATTAGCGAATAGCCCGTTTAAACGCCCTAATATATTCAAAGTAAATAATTTATTTTTATTAAAAAAAAGTTATTCTTGTTGCGTCTCGTTTACTTAAAATTTTCCTGCCACTACACACGCTTTTTTCAAGGCTTTTACGTTGCCATTTAGGTCAAAATATTCGAAATAAATGACGTATGTTCCTATTCGTGCTTTTTCGTTATTGTTATTCAATCCGTCCCAAGATATAGCTCCTTCTATTCCTAGTAATTCGTTTTGCATGAGTAAGCGAATGATTCTGCCTTGCGCATCAAAAATGGTTATATTACCAACAAATCCACTGGATTCCATTTATAAGAGAGTACCAAAACATCGTCGTAACCGTCGTTGTCTGGCGAAAATATTTCAGGTGTTACAGTTAATTCTGCATTGTTGGTTTCAGCTACAATGTATTGCGAGTTCTTTAGGGTTGGTGTTGCAAATCCTACGTCTTCTGCGGCGCTGTGCCAGTTGGTTTGGTCGTTTGATGGACGATTAAAATCGAGTCTTTCGAGCGATACGCCGTCGGTGTTTTTTAATAGTGCAAATTGATAACTGTCGTCGTAATGAACGCTATCTGCTACTTGTTCGTTGGGTAACAACAATAGGACAGTTCCTTCTCCATCGGCATAGGAGGGGAGGCTACTTAATTGAATAAATTTACCTTCGGTTGCATTGCTATAATTTTCTTTTATATTGTTGCTATCGCTTGTAATTACAACGTATTCGTTTGCTTTTAACAAGTAATTGGAGGTTATTGTTTTTGGACTTGAAATGGTATCGCCTGCTACTTTGGCTAGTTGCCAATTCAAAAGGTCTATGTTTTTGTTTGAGTTGTTATAGATTTCAATAAAATCGTTGCCATCGGGAAGGGGATTGTATAGAATTTCATTGATGATTAAATCTCCTTTGCTTCCTAAATGAGGTAGTATAACTGTGGTTGTAGCGTTATTCATTGCGTTTCCTGAGCAGTCGCTAATTCCGTTGATTGTTACGGTATATACTTTTCCTGTGTCCAATCCTTGAGCTGTTATAATTTCGACACATTCTAATAAATCGTTAAAAGTATAAGATAGTATTGATATTCCATTGTCGATAGAAAAATACGAACTTGTAATTCCGACGGTATCTATTGTTTCTGAAAAACAGAGGTTAATTGTTGCGTTGTTTGCCGTAGAAGCAGAAATAATAGTCGGTGTAATTACGTCAGGCGTAACGTTGTAAACTGAATTTTGAACGGCAGGTGTTCCTCCGTCGGGACTGTTAGAACCTATCCAATTAGAAGAGCTTGTGCAGGGTAGGAGAGGGTTTATCAATTCTAAAGTATAGCCTCCTGCTGCTTTTGTTGGGCTTCCATACCAATCGCTAGTGTAGGATACCAAATCGATTATTGTTCCATTTTCGTCTTTTAGAACTACGTCGTCCGAACTATTGTTGTAAGATGGTAAACTGGCTACTAAAATAGCGTTGCTGTAAATAGAATAATCGAAAGAATAAGCGTCGTCTGCAATGAGTAAATATTGGTTGGGTAATAGCGTATAATTTCCTATTTGCTCGTCTGAAGATGCATCGCCTATTGTCCAATTGGTTAGGTTAAATATGTGGTTTGAAGCGTTGTATATTTCGATGTATTCTCCCATTGGCAATCCCAGTTGAGGGCTAGGGTCTGCAAATATTTCATTGATTACTAAATCTTTGTAACTGGCTGTTACTGGTAGAAAATACAAAAAGTTATGGGTTTCAATATTGATTACATTGTTGGACAAATCTTCTAAGTTTTCGATTGTAATTTCATTGGTTTGACCATCGGTAAAAGGTGTTGCAAACGTTAAATGAATTAAAGTGGGGTTGCTACCGTCTAAAATTGCTGTCGTTGGATTTCCTATGCCATTGTTTACGCTATAATTTGCTGTTGTTTGTGCGGTACTAATCTCTAAAGGTTCGTTATAGGTAACATCTATTTGCGTGTTTGAAATTATGGTGATATTAGAAAACACAGGAGCTGTATTATCTACTATTGTATTGGCTGTGATGACAAAATTATCGTATAGAAATTTGGTTACGTTTGATGCGGTATATTTACTCCATATTCCAAAAAATTGAGAAGAAACAATTGCGGTGTTATTGACTGTTCCTTCGGCAATGTAGGTTGTTCCTCCCGTAGCGTCGCTTTCAAAAGTCCAGTCTCCGCTAGCTGTTCTGGTTACTTTTATACTTGCTGTTGGATTGCTCCCAAATGTGTTTCCTGTTCCCGTAAAAAGCAAGGTAGCCGTAGTTCCTACTTGTTTGTAAAACTTTAAAGCATCTGCACTTCCATTTTCTCCTATTCTAATAAAGTAACCATTGAGGGGCATTTTTAAGTTGGCATTGTCTGATACTAAATAAATCCTAACATTGTTGCTGTTGGAAGGGTTTAAGTCCATTTGTACAAAAAACTCCCATACAATAGTGTTTGAAAAATCTAAATTCCCCACATTTGTTGCTAAATAAGCAGTGTCGCTTTGTGGAGTTCCATTGGTGTGCAATCGATTTGCTCCGTTGATTTCGTATTTAGAAACATCTCCAGTCCATGTAGGATTAGCTGAGAAATCGCCATCAGAGAAGTCGTCGGTAAGTTGTGCTGTTCCTATAAAGCAGACAGAGATTAGTAGAGGTGTAATTAATAATTGAATTATAAATTTCATGGCAAATAGTTTAATTGCTATAAATATACAGAAAACTATTAAATGTGGCTATCTGAAAAACACTTTTCCTTTTTATTTTATATTCTTCAACCTAAAATTTATTCTTCAATTTTTTTTTACAGGGCGTTCCGATAGCTATC